>CANHUG010000001.1 GCA_947462995.1 Verrucomicrobiales bacterium
ACCTTCTCCACAATCTTCTGCAGCTTCATCCCCTCAATGTCCTCCATCTCCCCATCCACCCCCTGCGCCACCGCAATGATCATGTCACCCATCTTCACCTGACCGCTCTTGTCCGCAGGCCCACCGACCACCACCGACCGGATCTCCGCCGCCCCGTCCTTCGACTGCAGCACCGCGCCAATCCCATAGAGCGCCTTCTTCATCTCAATGTCGAACTGCCCCTTTTCAGGCGCACTCATGTACTCCGAATGCGGATCATAGGCAGCCGTGATCGCCGACAGAAAGAAATTCGTGATGTCCTCCTCGTCGTTCTCCACGATCGCATCCAGAAACCGCTTGTGACGCTTCAGCACCTTCTGCTCAGGCGTGTCCGGCGCCTTCTTCTCCACCGCAGGCACCGCCTTCGCAGGCTCCACTCCCCCCGCAGGCGTCGTCCCCTTGCCCGCCTCTTCCGCTCCCGGCGCGGGCTTCGGAGCCTCCTGCACCGGCGGCGCACTCTTCTCCTTCGCCTCCTTCTCCTTCCGCCGCTCCTCCGCACGGCGCAAATTCAACCGCTCCTGCAGAATCTCCCGCGTGATCTCCTTCCGCCACAGCACGTCCAGCGCCGCCTCGTCCACCGCCCACGGTGACTCCTTCCGCGTGATCTCCACCGTCTCCGCCGATTTGAAATCCAGCGGCTCCCCTCCCTCGATCAACGCCTTGATCTTGTCGTACCGGGCCTGCACTTTCTTCGCAAACGCCCCGTACATCTCCTTCGCAGGCTCCAGCTTGTACAGATTCACCGCGTCATCCAGCGTCGTCGCATACCGCGTGTTGTAATCGTCAATCTCCCCCTTCGTGAAATACATCCGGCTGTAGTCCAGCGTGTCGATGAAATGCTGCAGCGACTTCCTCGACAGTTCGTCCCCGAACTCACCAAGCGAATAATGCGCCTCCTCCAGCAGCTTCACCACCGAATGCGCCACCACGGCATAATTCGTCTTGGACTCCTGCGCCGCCACTGCGGGCCCGGCCAGCAAGGCCGCGCTGATGACAAACGCCGGAAGGCTCAGATGGAAAGCAGGTCTGTTCATACCAGAAAATTGGATTCAGAAAACCGGTCTGTGAAGGTAATTGGGTAACGGTCAAGATACGCCGCTCGAAGCCGGAGTTTCCGCGAACCTTTGCGATTGTCTATCGGTTTCCCGCTCCGCAATCTGACTCCCATGCACGAGGTCCTTATGTTCACCGGCGGCATCGCCGCCACCAACGGATTCGCCTTCAAAGCCCCCGATGGATGGATCGTCGTCGACGCCCCAGAAGGCATGGCCGACTTCCTCGCCACAAAAAACATCCGCCCGGCCGCCCTCCTCCTCACCCACGCCCACTTCGACCACGTCATGGACGCCGCCGCCATCGCCGCCACCGGTGCCGCCGTCTACGCATGGGACACCAGCACCCCGGAAGACCGACTCGAACCTCTCGTCCGCCAGTGGACCGGCACCTCCCTCAATATCCCCGATTACCCCGTCCACCATCCCCTCCAGCACCACCTCGACACCCCCATCTCCGTCGCAGGCCTCCAACTCTCCATCGCCCACGTCCCCGGCCACTCCCCCGACAGTCTCGTCTTCATCGACCCCACCCGCGCCCGCGCCTTCACCGGCGACACCCTCATGGCCGGCGGCGTCGGCCGCTCCGACTTCCCCGGCGGCAGCCACTCCCTCCTCATCGCAGGCATCCGCCGCGAAATCCTCTCCCTCCCCCCAGCCACCATCATCTTCCCCGGCCACGGCGAACGCTCCACCGTCGCCGAAGAAACCGACGAAAACCCCCACCTCAACCCCTGACCACCTCCCCACAGAGGCCTGTCTTCTTGCGCCCTCCCCCAAAAGTGGCACGGGCATCTTGCCTGTGACCTCTTCTTCCAAGACGTCCACACCCCACAGAGGTCTTCCTTCTTGCCCTCTCCCCCAAAAGTGGCACGGGCATCCTGCCTGTGACCTCTTCCGCCAAGACGTCCACACCCCACAGAGGTCTGTCTTCTTGCCCCCTCTCGTCCCGTAGCGAAGACCTGTTAGCAGCCCCCTCCGAACCAGCAGCCGAAGGCTCTGGACTGCTGTCAGCATTACAGCTCTCCCCGCGCACGGAGTGCGCCTGCCAGCCCCTCTCCCCACACGCCCCTCCCTCAGTTACGGGAACCGTAACCTTGGAATGCGGAAGCCTGCTGCCGCTTTCCCGGAGCCAGCCCGCTGGCCCGGCACCAATCAAGCATACCACACCCTTCACCACTCTCCCCACCCGCCCTTCACCCCTTCGGGCGAGCCCCCTCTCCCAACCCGCGCCACCTCCGTTCAAGCCCCACAGAGCTCCTTCTTCTTGGCCTCTCAAGATGGCCACTGATCCCCGGTGAACTGCCAACCCGCACCGGAAATCCATATTGCGACCCCGATCATGATCGGTATCATCAAATCCATGAGCCTTGCCGAACTGGAAAAGGAAGTCCTGAAGCTCTCATCAGGCGCACTTAGCGCGTTCACACGCTGGCTCGACGACTACACGGCCCGCTCCTGGGATGCCCAACTGGAACAGGACGTTGCAGACGGGAAACTCGATCGGTTCGCAGAAAAAGCTGACGAGGATTTCGAAACTGGTCGCTGCACTGAGTTGTGAAGCAGTTCGCCTCTCCCGATTTCCGGTTCCACTATCGATTGCTGCCGGAAGCCATTCGGGACCTGGCCGACAAAAACTTTGCCCTGTTGAAAGAAAACCCACGGCATCCTTCCCTTCGACTGAAGAAGGTGGGATCATTCTGGTCTGTTAGAATCGGCCTCGGCTACCGGGCGCTCGGCAGAGATCGACCTGAAGTAGTGGTATGGATGTGGATCGGCTCTCACGCCGACTACGACTCGTTGTTGCAATAAAATTCCCCCAGAGCCCCGTCCACTCGCCCCTTCCTCCCAACCAGCCCCCTCCGAACCAGCCTCGCCGAAGGCCTTGGACTGCGGAAGCCTGCTGCCGCTTTCACCGGAGCCAGCCCGCTGGCCCGGCACCAATCAAGCATACCACGCCCATCACCACTCTCCCCACCCGCCCTTCACTCCCTCGCGCGAGCCCGCTCTCCGACCAATCCCTCACAAATCTCAGATCTCAAATTTCAAATCTCCCCCCGCCCCCCGCCCCGCAGATCCAAACACGCATTATCCCAGAGCCCGATTCCACGCATTATCACCTGCGCACTAGCAGCATTTCCGGTTTGACGGCAATTCTTGAACGCGATATTGCCGATGAAATCGTGGTTTTCGACAGTCGGATATGCAGATATCAGTCGCGATTCGCCGTCATAATTACACTGTTCTGCCAGAAATTGAATGGACACCTTTCCCATAGCAGCGGACGAGCACTACGGTTGGCGGACAGGCTCAACAGAGTCGGGAGAGCAGGCAATCCTGAGCGCATACCAAGATCTATTTTTCGATCCTGAGGGGAGATTTCTCAGACTGGTTTACCACTGCGATTGGCATGACTATTCGCCATCACATGAAGTGGCTTTCAATGACAGAAGCGAGCGTCTCCTCGTTGCGAATGTGCCTATAAGAGTTCAGGAATTCGAAGCTTCCGAAAGCGCGTTCTTGAGGCGAATGCCCAGGAACTTTCAAGCGAGTGTGAACGATCCAGCAAATTCCGAGGTGGATCGAGCATTCATTGACCAATGGATACAGGAGGGACAATTTGAGTTCCAGTTCAACGGCAACTTCTGGATGAATGCTGACGGGACTGTCGAATCATCCTAGGTCCGCCGAGGCAGAACAAGCTGTCACTCCTAACGCCTGACCCGCCTTCAATTCCAGCCGTCATGACCGTTACAACCTCAAGCCCGTGTTCCAACCTCGCCCCCGGTCAGGCGTAGGAGGACTCGACGTTCGGCGACTTTCACGCGCACTCTAAATCCATGAATCCAAGCGCACGAAAGTCCCTTCCGCCCTCGCTTTGGTATGGCGTAGTCAATGGGTTTTTCTCGTTGCTCTGGGCCATCGGGATTCCGGTCGCCTTTTGGCACTACGTCAGTTGGCCGCCCAGGGCTAAGACTCCTTCGGCGATGGTCTTCCTCTTCCTGTCAGCGCGCATCATCGACAGACACATTCCACGCCTCACCAATCCCGTAATTGAATGGGTTTACGACCGAAGCGGAAGCCGCAACCCATGATGTCTAACATTCACTGCCGCATGCCTCCAAGGAACAAGCCATCCAAGGCCCCTGCGGTTGAACCAGCCCCGCAATAGCACCGGAGATGATCGATGCGCCTTGCGTTTAGCGCCTCCGCCTTGATCGCCCTTTTACCGCAGACTTCAGACATTTCAAGGGCTCTTGATAGGCTTCTGACAAGGCTGCGGAGATTATTGCACAACTGCTCTGGAAGCGGCGGGGACACATCTCGCTCATTCGGGTCCGGCGCGGGCGCGGGCTCTGCGCGGCGCGGTCGCCGTTGGTTTCGAGAAGAGCCGCCCCCAGTGACCTGCCCTCTTGGATTCCCCTTTGCCACACAGAACCCTCCGCAGTCACCGAAGAATCGTGCGCTCCCAACTCGTCCACCGACCACCTTCACTCCAGAGGCCTGACCGCATATCACCTTTTCTCCGCCCCCTCTAGCGGCCAAAGTGTCGCGAAAGGGCGTAAAAGGCTTATCGCACCATCTGCAGACGCGTCGTCGCCGATGCATTTGCATTTCAGGTAGTGGACTCTACCGTTGCACGCCGTCCGAGGTTTGCGACTCCTCTTCTCCCTTCCTTTTGTCTCCATTCGACCGCTCACGAAACGCATGCGCTTCCTGATCATCCTTGCCGTCAGCCTCCTGCTCGGTCTGCTTGAGCCCGCTGCTGCTCAGACTCCCGGAAGCCTTGACGTGTCGTTCGGCAGCGATTCCGCCATCAACGGCGATGTTCTCTCGATAATTCCGGCCGGGGACGGCAAGGTCTACATCGGTGGCGAATTCACAATGGTTCGTGGCGTGAAGCGCAACCGCATCGCGCGGTTGAATGCCGACGGGAGCCTCGACACCGCTTTCAACCCCGGCACCGGAGCGGACAACTGGGTCAGTTCAGTGGCGATTCAGCAGGACGGGAAAGTGCTGATCGGGGGCGGTTTCACCGGCGTGAACGGGACGGCTCGCAACCGCATCGCGCGGCTGAATTCCGACGGAAGCCTCGACCCCAGCTTCAACCCGGGCTCAGGGGCTAACAACTCGGTCCACTCGGTGGCGATTCAGCAGGACGGAAAGGTGCTGATCGGAGGTGATTTCCTCCTGATGAGAGGAACTGTGCGCAGCCGCATCGCGCGGCTGAATGCCGACGGCAGCCTCGACGCCACCTTCGACCCCGGCACCGGGGCAGACAAACTTGTCATTGCCTTGACGGTGCAGGGCGACGGGAAAGTGATCGTCGTCGGCAGTTTCACCCGCGTGAACGGGACAGGGCGCAACCGCGTCGCACGACTGAACGCCAACGGCAGCCTCGACACCGACTTCAACCCAGGCTCAGGGGCGGACGCAACGGTCATTTCCGCGGCGATTCAGGGCGACGGGAGAGTGTTGATCGGGGGGGCGTTCTCCAACGTCAATGGGACGGGGCGAAATGGTGTCGCTCGGCTGAATGCCGACGGGAGCCTCGACGCCGTCTTCAACCCCCGCCCCGCAGCGAGCAGCGTGATTAATGCCGTGGCGGCGCAACAGGACGGGAAGGTGCTCCTCGGCGGTTCCTTCTACTTCGTGAGGACGCCGCACTACGGCATCGCCCGGCTGAACTCCGACGGCAGCCTCGACGTCGGCTTCGACCCCGGAACGGGGGTCAGTAATGAGGTTGAAAGTGTGGCCGTGCAGGGGGACGGGAAGGTACTCATAGGCGGGCGGTTCAGCACCTTCGACACCGTCGGGGGAAACTCCTTCGCGCGGTTGAATGCCGACGGGAGTCTCGACACCACATTTTTCAACCTTGCCACCGGCGCAAACTACGGCGTCGGCACCGTGGCAGTTCAGGAGGACGGGAAGGTGGTGATCGCAGGCGGGTTCAACAGCGTGAATGCGACAAGGCGCCGTGGCATCGCTAGGCTGAATACCGACGGGAACATCGACACCTCCTTTAGTCCAGTCCTGAACGGCTCGGTCTATGCCGTGGCCGTTCAGCGGAACGGGAAGGCACTCATCAGCGGGAGCTTCACCAGCGTGAACGGGACCGTGCGCAACCGCATCGCTCGGCTGAACACCGACGGCAGTCTCGACCCGAGCTTCAACCTAGGCACGGGGACGGACAGCTTAATCACCTCGGTGGAGGTACAGTGGGGCGGGAAGGTGCTGATCGGGGGCCCTTTCACCCTGGTGAACGGGGTCAGCCGCAACCGCATCGCCCGGCTGAATCCCGACGGCAGTCTCGACTCGTCCTTCAATCCCGGCACGGGAGCAGACTCAACGGTCAATGCCGTGGCGGTTCAGGGAGACGGAAAGGTTGTCATCGGCGGAGAGTTCACCATCGTGAACGGGGTCGCACGCAACCGCATCGCCCGGCTGAACGCTGACGGCAGCCTCGACGTCGGCCTCAACCCTGGCGGCGGGGCGGACCTCGAAATCAATGTCGTGGCAGTCCAAGCGGACGGAAAGGTGCTCATTGCAGGCCCCTTCACAAGAATCGGCGGCGTCAGCCGCAAACTCTTCGCAAGGCTCAACGCCGACGGCAGTCTCGACTCCTCCTTCAATCCCGGCACGGGGCCGGACGAGCAGGTCAGTGCCGTGGCAGTGCAGGGCGACGGGAAATTGTTGATCGGGGGGCTTTTCACCAGCTTCAATGGGACAGGGCGCAACCGCATCGCACGGCTGAATGCCGACGGGAGCCTCGATGCCGGCTTCAACCCCGGTACGGGACTAGACCGCGCGATCGGTGCCGTGGCTGTGCAGGGCAACGGAAAGGTGCTGATCGGCGGTGATTTCACCCGAGTGAACGAAACGGGGCGCAACCGCATCGTCCGGCTGCACAATGACATCGCCACCTCCCAACTGGCACCCGTCAGTTCAGGCAGGATCGAGTGGCGGCGTGGCGGCAGCGCTCCCGAGGTCACATGGGTTGAATTCGAATTCTCAGTAGATGGTCAATCGTGGGTTCCGCTGGGATCGGGCAATCGCATCAACGGGGGGTGGGAATTGACGGGCTTGAATATTCCTCCCGAGGGCATGGTGCGCGCTAGCGGCCAATCGTCCGGCAGCAACAACTCCAGTCTCGTTGAGGAAGTAGCGTCCTATCGGCTCGGCAATCCCGAGATCGCGGTGAGCGGCAAAGGACTGAACATCGCCAGTGGAGATGCCACACCCGGGGCGGACGACAACACGGACTTCGGCAGCGTCGCTGCGGGCGGATCACCCATGGCGCACACCTTCACCATCACCAACACGGGTCCGGTATCCCTCGCCCTCACGGGCTCGCCGCGGGTTGCCATCAGCGGCAGCACAGCCTTCAGCGTGACCAGACAGCCGGACACAGCCACCGTTGCACCAGGCGGCAGCACGGTGACGTTCGACGTGAGCTTTTCCGCCTCGGCCGCCGGCCCGCAGTCGGCGACCGTAACCATCGCCAGCGACGACACTGACGAGAACCCTTTCACCTTCGCAGTATCAGGCACAGGACCGAGTCCCGCCGACGCCTTCTATCACGCCATGACCATCGCCGGTCTCGCAGGCCCCACCGCGGCACCGGACGCCACCCCTCACGGCGACGGGGTGAACAATCTGCTCAAGTATGCCTTCAACATGAATCTCGCGGACAAGGACAGTCGGACCATGCCGCCGGGCGGCACCGCCGGACTGCCAACCATCACCACTCAGCCGAACACCCCAGCCGGCATCCTGCGCTTCGAGTTCGTCCGGCGGATCGGTAGCGGCCTCATCTACACACCTCAAAAAAGCACCGACCCCGGCAACCCCGCATCATGGGTGCCCCTGACAGACACTCCATCCGTCAACGCCATCGACGCAGCATGGGAACGGGTAATCTACGAGGAGCCGTATGATCCCGCCGCTGCACCCCGCCTCTTCGGCCGCGTGCAGCTCCGGCTGCCGTAAGTGGACCGCACCAACAGGCCATCAACTTGCCCGCCCGCCCATTCCCGCTCACCGCAAGAGCCCTGTCCAATTATCCCCTCTCCCAGCGGCCTCTCGGCCTCTCCTCAGCACCAGAACCATCTGCGTCCATCCGCGAAATCTGCGGCTCCCCCTGACACCCCAAGAGGCCCCACCCCAAGAGCCCTGTCCAATCACCCCCTCTCCCGGCGGCCTCCCATCAGCATCAGAACCATCTGCGTCCATCCGCGAAATCTGCGGTTCCCCCTGCCCCCCAGAGGCCCGACCACATATCCCCAGGCCAGCCCCCCCCCCAGCAGCCCGTCCTCTCACGACTCCACTCTTGCTGACAAGTCACTGATCGGCGAGAATACCCCCGCCTCCGGACCCCCGGCTGCACTCTCAAAGGATGAAGACGCCCCATCTGCTCGCCGCGCTGACCGCAGCTTTACTGTGCGGGACTGGCATGCCGGCGACCGCGCAGACCGCCGGAAGTTTGGATCCGTCATTCGGTGATCAGTTCTGGCGGCGCAACTCGCTTTACGGCAGCCCTTGGGTGACAGTCATCCTTCCCGCCAGAGACGGGAAAGTCTATCTTGGCGGGTACTGCATCGATCTCATGGAAGGGACATCGCCCGGGTTGGTGATCGCGCGCCTGACCAGCGACGGCACCCTGGATGGCACGTTCGCGTCCGGTGTGGCTTCATGGCTTTGGGACAATGAAGACGCGGAGGTTCATGCGGCTGCCCTCCAGCCTGACGGAAAACTGATCATCGTGGGCGATGACCTCTTCGAATCAGCCCCCTCCGGCACAATGCTGAGGCTGAATGCCGACGGGACCCGGGACACTGGTTTCACGGCCAGAACTCTCCCGGTCCGGGACGGTGTCCGCATGCTCGCCGTGCAGGAGGACGGCAAGATCCTCATCGGCGCGGCCATTGTCTCGAAGGTGCCGCCATTTGATTTGCCCGGCACCACAACGGTGGGCATCCAGCGGTTGAATGCAGATGGCAGCCAGGACACAGGGTTCAAGTCTGTCTCGCTCGCGGAATCCCAGGGCTTCGAGACGACCACGTGCGTCGTCGTGCTGCCCGACGGCAAGCTGCTCATCGGCGGTGAGGGTTATGCCTCAGTGTTCGCCAATGGGCGCAGTTGTCTCCGACTGAACACCGATGGCAGCCTTGACGCAAGCTTCGGACCGGTGGTCGTCGACGTGGATCAGAGCCAATCGCTGGGCGTTGTGTACCGTGGCACCGTCGGGTCCATGGTGAGGCAAGCTGATGGCAAAGTGGTGATCGGTGGCTGGTTCACGCATGTGAATGGGTCGCCAAAGAACAGCATCGCCCGCCTGAACGCCGATGGCAGCCTCGACGAGAGTTTCGACGTCGGCCTGCGGCAGGGTTCACAGGTCACCTGCATGGCGCAGCAGAACGACGGCCGGATCCTTGTGGCCGGGTGGAATATCAACGTTCTTGGCACGCGATACGCGACCATCGCAAGGCTTGAAGCGGATGGCAGTCTCGACAGGAGCTTCAGTCCCGGCACCCCCAGCCAACACGGCATTAGCACCATCGGGCTCGAAGCCGACGGGAACGTCCTCGTCGGCGGCGGTTTTACCCTGCTGAACGGGGTGCCCCGCCGAGGATATGCCCGCCTGCTGGGCAGCGAAAGGCCGACGCCGCGGGATCGCTTTGCCACGGCCGCGCAGGCAGCCGGGCTTTCCGGAGAAGCGGCCGCTCCAGAATCGGCACCGCAGGGCGATGGGGTGGCGAATCTCCACAAGTATGCCTTCAACCTCGACATGCATCGGGCCGATGGCGGCACCATGTCTCAAGGCGGTGTGCGCGGTCTCCCGTCCCTGCTGCCACCGCGGGCAGCTCGGACCTTCCGTTTCGAATTCCTGCGTCGTCGCAACAGTGGCCTGGTATATATCCCCCAGCTGACCACGAGGCCCGACATCGCGTCGTGGTGGCGGACCCTCACCGGGATAGCCCCGAAAATCGATCCCATCGATGCAACATGGGAACGCCTGACCTACGAGGTGAAACGCAACGAACCCAATATCTTCTTCCGGGTGGAGGTCAGGCTGCCCTGAGGCCGGGACACGACTACAGAACGAATCACTGTCCACCACAACGAAGCACCATCGCACACCACCGGGCGTGCCCGCTACGTCCCTGTCGCGAAATGAAGCAGCCTCGCGGCCGAACGGCCCGCCGAACGGACAACCCTCACCAAGGCGACCACCTCGCCTGACAGCAAGGCACGCCGCGAAAATCAGCGGTGCCTGCCCCCCCATGGCACCCCCGCCCCCACGCCAGACTGGCCCGGAGATTCAACGCATCCTCACGCGCAATCTGACAAACTTCCGCTGTCCAACCACCGGCACGACTGCGCGGACAGTCTGGAGGCCATCCGCTTCGCCTACCACCTCAAGGACGCTGTCCGAAGGGATCCAACCCACCGTCGCTTGCGGATCAGTCGCCTCCTCTAGCGCCCAGCTCACGACCTCGGCCATCGCCGCCGGCCGGTCGAACTCGATAACCAGTCCGCCATCGGTGACCCGCGACCGCACCGGCTGCGGCCCGGAAACCAGCGGATCAAGACCGAGCGCAAACTCTAGCAGATTCACCGTGCCGTCCCCGTCCGGATCCGCACCCGGCGCCGCCCGGCCGCCAGCCTCCAGCGACGCAAATTGGCGAAGCCGCCATTCATCCATCGGCGAAAGTTCCATGCCCACCGCAAATGCCGACTCCCTCGCAAACCCGCCCCCAATGCCCGCGCCGTCTACGGCCTGCACCGACCAGTAGTACACCCAAGGCGATAGATTCCGCATGACCTTCCTCGGCACCCGCTGCTCTCCAGGGTCCATGGTGCGCCTCACCCCCGTCACGAGGTCCGCCGGCGGAAACGCGATTTCCTTTCCGCCAGCAGTCGTCCCAACCCGCAGGCTGTAGGTCAAGCCCCGCCGAGGCGTGCGGTCATCGGCCGGCATCTGCCACGTTAGCAGTACCGAGCCCAACTCGCTGCCGGGTTCCGCCTTGAGCCCGGACGGTGCGTCCGGCGGGAGGTTCGCTCTGGAAGAATTGTTGAGCGCCAGCTTCAGTCCTACGCACAAGTCCGGCATGCCGTCACCGTCAAGGTGGCCCCACCCAGTCGCACCAGAAGACTCGGAAAATCCCCCGTAACCCACTAGCGGTGAACCAACATCGTAGCCAACCCCTCTGCTCCGGATGAAGTTATGATTGGGCAGCGCCATCGAGTCCAACCCCCCGTCCCCATCAGCATCCACGAACCCGCTCGCCCTACTCGGGAGGTTGGCGCCAGCACCCTCTGCCATCCAGATGCCGATCCGCACGTACCTCGAGGAATCCCTCCGGATCATCCGGAAACTGCTGCTCCCAGCAGGTTCGACGGCCGTGCAATCAACATCGCCATCCCCGTCGAAGTCCATGAACTCCAGAGTCGCCGTCGCGGATATCGGACCACTAGGCAGCAGACCCTGCAAGCCTTCGGTGAAGACGCCGGCTTCATTCACGAGGATGCGCCTCCAGTAGGTGGCCGGTGAGGTGCCAGCGATGATCCCACTAGCGAAAATATCACGGTCGCCGTCACCGTCGAAATCATGCCATGCCAGCGTCGAGGCGCTGGCAGTGCCCGGCACTTCAACTCCCGGGGAAAAACCCGCCGGTCCACGTATCAGCAGACGCATCCCCGCGTTGCTCGACAACACCGATAGATCAAGGTCCCCGTCACCGTCCCAGTCCCCTCCCTCGACCGTCCAGATCCCCGTCGTTCCGGGCTGCAGCGGGAATCGATCGTCCACGACAAATCCCGAACCCGTATTCCGAAGCACCCGGCTCGTATACGGGAACCTAGTGTCACCCACCACAAGGTCAGGCAGCCCGTCCCCATCGACGTCCACAATGCCCCAGAGCCAGAACCCCGTGAGCAACCACTCAGGCGGCGGCGGGGCCATGACGCCTCCCTCGTTCCGATTGATCGTGATCCAGGTGCCGACCGTGGAAGTCGAACTCTGAATGATCAGATCAAGATCGCCGTCGCCATCCATGTCCGCCCAGCGACTCATGCGGATGGTATTGCCCGGCAGCCCGGGAAGATCCATCCGCTGCCATGCATTGCTGAAGGTCATGATCGCGCCCATGGCCATGTCGACCGCATTCTCGGCAATCATCCGGTAGTGGATCAGATCGCCCGTCGGAAGCCCCGCCACCGCCATGGATAGCTCCACCGGAGCCGCAGCCGCCGCCTGCACCTGCACCGCCGTCCGGTTGCCCAGTGCCCTAGTGGTTCCCCACTCGAAGTACCACCGCGTCTCCAGCCCCCCCGTATCCAGCCGTCCGCGCATCCGCGACGAATCCCTCCCGATTTCCTCGACGCTGAGCGTCGTTACCCCTGGGCGCAATCTCACCTCCACCATTTGCTCAGGCGCAAAACGACCCCCGCGCAGCCCAGCGTCGATCGCCTGCACCGACCAGTAAAGTCGACCACTGCTCGGCAGCGTGGCAAGTAATCCACCCGCAACACTCAGCGGGCCGTTCTCCGCAAGCAGGCGCCGCCCGTCAGCACCGGCATGCGCAGGCATGATGTCATTGAGACCCGGCGCGCTGCCAATGCGGACGCGGTACGTGTGACCCCGTCCGTCGTGCTGCCACCGCAGCCGGACGTATCTCCCCTCCGTCGTCGCCACCAGTCCCGTCGTCGCCACCAGTCCCGTCGGCGCCGCCGGCGGCGCCGACGGCTGCCCAAGCGGGTTGCGCCATGCAGACACCGTCCAAGGCCCACCAGCAACCGCTGGCAGAGCCGCCGCCACCACGTCAAGCCGACCGTCCCCGTCAAGGTCCACACACGCAAGGCTCCCCGCCTTGATCGTCGGCAGCTCCGCAAGAACCTCATCGATCCGTCCATTGCGGTTGGCGATAACCCGAACGGGGGATCCGCTATCCCAGGAGCCGGCCATCACGAAGTCCGGTGCCCCATCGCCGTCCAGATCCGCCGCGGCCAGCCGGGCACTCAGGAATCCAGTCGTGCTGTTGCCGTTGCTGAAAAAGTAGCCGTAATGATTCAACGAGAGAGCAGTCATCCTCACAAGGCCGACAGAGCCGCTGCTGATCGCGTCCACATCGCCGTCCAGGTCGAAGTCAGCGAGAACCGCAGCCCCGGACGGCGTCATGGTCAAGGTATCGAATCCGGCACCCCCCGGTCTGACCAGGGTCACCGTGGATCCAGACTGCGAATCAAGGATGCCGTCCCTGTTCACGTCAGTCCAGGAATCAACGAAGGACGTCACGTCTAGCCGTCCATCGTTGTTCGCGTCCGCAAGCATCAATCGCGCCTGACCGTACGACCTCGGTGCTGCCGACACAGGCACAAACGCTCCCCCGTCATTCCTCAACAGCAAGGGGAACCGCGGAGGCGACGCATTCGGATTGTCGCTACTGGCCAGCAGATCGAGATCACCGTCACCATCAGCATCACCCCATGACAGCGTGGTGTCCTCAGGCACCACCAGTTCGGTAATGATCTCCCCAAAACCGCCCGAGCCGTCATTGCGCAAAAGGCGCAACCGCGACACCGTCGGAACCACGCTCGTGTCGGCATACTTGAAGGCCGCATCGAAATCCCCGTCGCCATCCGCGTCGCCGAACTGCAGCGCAAGAAATCTCCCCGGAACCGCCGGAAATGGCATCGGTGCCCACGCCCGCGCAAATCGCAGCCACACGCCCCGCGTCACCCCCTGTCCGTTAGTCAGGACGACCCGGAACTCACCACTGCTCACGTCGCCCGGCAACGGAACCACCATCGAAGCATCTAACGCAGCAATCCCCGCTGCCAGTGCCGCAGACTGGCTGATCTGCACCGGTCCGTCACCCGAGCGCCACTCCACCGCCCAGCTGCCCGGCGAAACCGAACGGAAACGGCCGCCAATGCTCACGCCGCCAGCAACAATCGTCGCATCGTTCACCGACACCAGTTCCGGTGCACGCCCCTCTCCCGTGAACACCTGAGACGCCGCAAATGGCCCGCCCCGGCCCGAGCTGTCCACCGCCTGCACCGTCCAATGCAGGGCAGTCGCCGGCAGATTCCTCAGCACCGCAAAGGTCGTCCGCCACGGAGCCGCTCCAGGCAGTCGACGCCTCCCGTCCGCCAGCGCATTCGCGCTAACCACGTCCCCCGCACCGGCGCTCGTGCCCACTCTGATCTGATAGGTCAGTGCCGCCGATGGCGTCGTGTCGTCCACCGCCGGCTGCCAGGATAACCGGACAGTCCCATCGCCGAGCGGCGTCGCCAGCAGTCCTGTGGGCGCTCCGGGAGCCGCATTCGCAGGCCCGGGGTTTCTCCGCATGACCGCAGCGCCCGAGAAGGTCGAAACGGAAGCGAAGTAGTCCGGCAGCCCGTCACCGCTCCAGTCCGCAAAAAGCGCGGGGCCGGACCGGGAAAAGGGAAGCTCAAGCCGCCGTCCCGCATACCCGCTGCCGTTAAATGAAACCACATTCCCCAACGGATTGACCCCGGAAGGCGTCGCGTTACCAGGCGACGACAGCACAAAATCCCCCATCGCATTGTTATCCAGATCCGTCATGATGAATCCGCCAGCCGCCGTCGCAATCGTCAGGGCCGGGTCGGGCCGGTAGCGGTCGTCCGCACCCCGGCGCCAACCCATCGCCAATCCCTCGGAACTGCCGATCCCAGGCCCGGCAGCCATGATCTCAACACGCCCGTCGCCGTCCACATCAATCCAGCCGCCCGAGCGAACCACCGAAAAAGGTGTGCCGATCTCTCTCGATTCAAAGTTGCCGCCGTGATTCCGCAGCAGCGTCAGATTCGTGCCCGCCCCATTCGATCCAAACCCGGAGCCACCCGTCAGAATATCCATGTCTCCGTCGCCATCGTCGTCAGCCACCACCAGAAAAGTGCCTCGATTCACCACCAGAATGCGCCCAGCCGGCGTCAGCACTCCCCCCACATTCTCATGAAGCCCCACCTGCACCGAACTCACCGGCGCAATCAGATCCATGTCGCCGTCCTGATCGTGGTCGATCCACGCCACCGACCTCCCAACCCACCCGAACTGCGCCGAACTCGTCGACTGCACCAGCGGCAGTCCGATGTTCACAAAACGCGTGCCATCATTGCGATAGGCCACCGCGAGATCGCCGCTTCCCGATGCCGCCCCCGAAAGGACCACATCGAGATCCTGGTCGCCGTCGTAATCAGCCCACGCGGCCACCGGAAAGGAGAAGTTGGCAAAACCCGGACTCGGAAATTCAACAAAACTCGCACCCCAGTTCCGATAGAGCCTCAACTGCGCGTTCGTCCCGGATCCCTCATGGCGAACCAGCAGGTCCATCAATCCGTCGCCATCATAATCCGCCGCAGAAACCCCGGAGGCTGGCACCGCCGGCAGCCCAGCCGTCATCGCCGGCCACTGACGCTCGAAACTCCGAATCGCGCTAGTCACCGTCCCGCCAGACCACGACGCCACACATCGGAAATAATGCGCCACCGCTGCCGGCCGGCCAGTCAGGGTCGCCTCGACCTGCACCGACCCCGCCCCAGCCGGATGCACAATGTTCGCCGTGCGGCTCCCAAGGGCTGGCGTCGTCCCCCATTCAAACCAGCACGTCACAGCTTGCCCCCTCCGCGCCACCACCCCCGACAACCGCGCGCTGCCGTCGGCGTTCCCCAATCCCGCCGCTAGCACCACTTCCGGCGCGGCATTCGTCACCGTAAACGTCCCCTCCGGAGAAAATGCACCCCCGGCAAACCCATGGTCCACAGCCTGCACAGCCCAGTAATAAGTTCCCGCGCCAAGGCGGAACGCGGCACTCGTGCCCACATGGACCGCCCCGGGCTCCGGCAGCCGCCGCCGCCCGTCAGCACCGGATAGTCCCCCGCCCGCCACCTCCGCTCCTCCCGGCACTCGCCCTATCCTCACGTGATATGTCAGGCCGCCCGCAGGGGTCCGGTCATCCGCAGGAGCCGTCCACCGCAGGGTCACGCTCCCATTGCCTCCCAGCTCGGCCCCGACCGCCTGAGGCGCAGCAGGAGGCTGATTCGCCGCGTTCACACTCCGCTGCCTCGCAATCATCAGGCTCCCTCCCGATGACATCAGCAATTCCATCCGGCCATCCCCATCCCCATCACCCCAATCCACATCGGCACCCGCTTCCGGAGCAAACCCGCCAACCTCCCGAAACGCTCCCGCTTCATTCAATAGCAACGCCGGCCGGAGACCCGCGCTCGATGCCGCGCCCGGATCACGCCGCGTCATCGCCAGATCAAGATCGCCATCACTATCCGCATCCACCCACTTCAGTGACTGCGCCTCCCTCACCCCCGGCTCCGCCGTCAGCGCAAACACCCCGCCCGTGTTGCGGAAAATCAGCAGCGGTTCGCGCAGCGCGATCGGAACCGATGTGTCCTCCATGATCGCTGCCGCAAGGTCAGGATCACCGTCACTGTCCCAATCTCCCCACGCCGCATGCCTCACATTCCTCAGCCGCGCATGCAACTGCATCGGCTGCAGCGCGCCTCCGTCATTCCGATAGGCAAACTGCGTCACCGGCTGCGGCGCATTGTAATCACTCAGATCAGGATCACCGTCGCCATCATAGTCAACCCACCACGCACGCCCCCGCGACACCTGCAGCGCCGCACGCTCCTGGTCCGGAACAAACAATCCCCCAAGATTCCGATAGGCCCACAGGCCCCCCTCCGTCCCCGTCAGATCCACCAGCCCGTCCCGATCCAGATCGATCGGCGTCAGCGCAGTCGGCGCTAGCGTCCCAGACCCGAGCATCGCAGCCGCTGCCGTCAGGGCTCCGCCCGAATTGAGAAACCATCGCGCCTGCACCCCCGACGCAACCTCCGGCACCACGTCGATGTCGCCATCATTGTCCGCATCCATCAAGCACAGCGCCGCAGCAGTCGTGGTCAGCGCCGGCGATGACCACGCCACCATCCCGCCAGGCGTGCTGCGGAAAAGCCGGAGCGTCGCCGACGGTGTCAGCGCCACAATATCCAGCCGTCCATCGCCATCCAGATCCACCCACCGTGGCTTTGTCAGGCTGTCGGACGCCTGCCCCACCACCGTCACCGGCCACGGCAGCGCCATCCGTCGCACCGACCCCGCCACAGACCCACCATCGGTCTCCCCAATCAATCGATAGTGCAGCTCAAGGCCCTCAGGCAGATTCGACACCGCTGCCTCCACGGTCTGCAACTCACTGCCCGCTGCCATCGTCTCCCATGCCGTGAAGTTCCCCATCGCCGGCGACATTCCCCACTCGAATCGCCAGCGCGCACTCTGGCCCCGCGGCGAAAGCTCCCCGCGCAGCCGGACAAGGCCCCCTCCCGCCCCCTCGGGAACAGCATCGCCCGTCACAACCTGCGGCGGCACCTGCGGCAGCGCCCCCACCGTCACCATCTGCTCCGGCGCGAAATTGCTGCCGGCCAGCGA
Source organism: Verrucomicrobiales bacterium (assembly GCA_947462995.1). Classification (GTDB taxonomy): domain Bacteria; phylum Verrucomicrobiota; class Verrucomicrobiia; order Verrucomicrobiales; family V1-33; genus V1-33. The sequence goes on from CANHUG010000001.1 coordinate 17,563, forward strand.
GGCATCAATCGCCTGCACCGACCAATAGAGCGGTCCAGCCACCGTCGTCTCCAGCGCAAATTGCCGCGCCAATCGCCGGCGCCCGACTGACGGAAGCAACCGACGGCCGTCGTTCGCCGCATGAGACGGAATCACATCGTTCGCCCCCGGACGCGTCCCCACCCTCAATTGATAGGCCAGCCCCGCGGCGGGTGTCTCGACATCAGACGCCGCATCCCACTCGAAGATCACGCGCCCTCCCTCAACACGCGCCCTCAACCCCGTCGGTGCCGTCGGACGCCGGTTTCCGGAGGCGTTGTCGTTTCTCAGAATCGCCAGATCACTGTTCAACTCGACAAGGAAATCCGCGTCGCCGTCGCCATCCCAGTCGGCTGCATCCAGTGCCGTTTGCGCCGACGTCCTCGGTCCGGATGTCAGGGAACCCATGCTCCATGCCCCGCCTGACCATGTGACGAGACCAACATGGTTCCACAACGTCACGACCGGCGCGATGCTCCCGTTAACAAACGAAGACGTCGCTGGATAGGGTATGTCCGGCAATCCATCGCCACTCCAGTCCACCGCCCGAGCCCCCGGGCCGCGCACCGAACCGGACCCCGGAACCGCCCCTGCCATCGGAGCCGGAAAACCGAACGGCGGCTCGGCCCCGCCATTGAGATGAATCGCAGGAGCGCTCCCGCCGTTCACCACATCCAGCCTGCCGTCCCCGTTGCAGTCCTCCAAGTAAAGCTGATTCCGTCCACCCAGAAAGTCCCCAGCAATCCCCTGAAACCTGCCCCCGGAATTGCGCAGAACAACAACATTAAGAGGCGGACCAGAGACCCACGAATCCCACTCGGAAGGCGTCACCACAAGGTCCAGATCGCCATCGTTGTCGTAGTCTCCCCACTCAATCTCGCTGGCGGAATGCGCCGGCAGCCCGACACCAGTCACTTCCACGAAACGCACCCGATCGTTCCTGAAGAGCTTGACCCCGTCAGTGCGGCCGACCACAAGGTCCTCGTCGCCATCATTGTCGTAATCACCCCACGAAAGACAAGTCACTCCAGTGGCCGGAAGTGTCATCGCTTCAACCAAGGCACCGCCGTCGTTCCTCAAAAGGCTCAGCCTCTGCAGCTGCGGCTGCGACGTCGGTCCCGAAACCCACCACGCAAGGTCAATGTCCCCATCTCCATCCCAGTCGGCAAACGCCGCCGCCCTATGACTGAAATCGTTGAGCGGCACCGGGTCCTCCGGAGCCATCCACCCGTCGGCCGTGCGCATCAACTGCGCCGCAGCTTGCGGTTGTGAAGATCGGAACACACTCGCGGGGCGGCTCAGCAACGCATCAAGGTCCCCGTCGTTGTCATAATCACACAACGTCGCCGCAGCCCAGTCAATCTCTACCATTCCCACCACCTCCGGCACCGCTTCCGGAATCCGCTCCAGCCGCCGCACAAGGCCCCGAATCGCTGTCCCGCCATGGATCAGAACCATGCGGTACCAGATCCGCGACAACCCCTCCGACCCCGGCACCGCAGCCCGCAGCGATGCACTGGACTCGCTCGGTGCGATCGTTCCACCCCCGGCCCGCCGCGTCACTTGATCCGGCTCTTCGCCCCACTCGAAAAACCATTCCGACGGACTCGACACCGAATACACCAACCCGCCAAGCGTCGCCGCTCCGACCGCCGGCCATTCCCCCAGCAGTGTCGATACCGTCGGTACAATCGCCGGTGCCTCGGGAACCGGATAGGGCCGCACCAGCAACGGAACCAGCTCCGCCACCTGCACCGCCTCCTCACCCTCATTGCCGTGAAAACGCACACGCATCCTTGTAGGCCCCGTCACCGCAGGAAGCTGCTGAATGCGTCCCTCCGATCTCCCCGTCCAGCGCGCTCGCTCCTCCCTGCCCGCCGCACTCCAGTTTCCAGCCGCATCTCCCAATTCGCACACCCAGCGCGCCGGGTCCCTCCCCGCCTCGCCAATCGCACTCGTCAGTTCATAGCCAATCAGCGTCGGAGTCGGCTCCCCCGGACCAACCGTCCATTCCGAAACTAGTCCCGCCGGCAGCGGCGTGCTCGACAGCCAGCTCGTCCGCAAATCCCGGTCCCCTGCCCGCGTCGCCCCCCTCGTGCTCACCACCTCTGGCAACTCGGGGGCCACGCTCAGTCCCCAAAACGTACTCGCCGGCACCACTCCCGTCGCGATCAGCACCTGATCAAGTCGTATCGTCTGCGGACGCCGCCCGGACCGCGAGGCAAACACAAAACGATCACCCTGTCGCAACGGAGCTCCGCGGTTGAAGCGCTTCACATCCGCCCGGAGCACCCCGTCCACCCAAACCTGCACCGTGCCGTCCCGAGTCCACGCCACCCGGAAGGCCTGACGCCGTCCCGGTACTTCCACCCACGAAGCCGGCGTCGCCGCAATCGTGCCGTTCTCCATCGCAAACCCATCCGCCGTCACAAACAGTCCACCCGCACCCCCGCCCGCCAACCGCACCGTCAGCCGAAACCCAGGAAGCTGCACCCCCGGACTGCCAAAGGCCGCAGTCACCAGTTCCTCACCACTCAACCCGCCAAACGGCCCGACCGCAAAACAAAACTCCTCCCCTTCATTCTCCCGACCGCCACCCATCAGCTGCACCCCCCAGTATGCCGTAAACGCCTCCATCGGCGCTGCATCCGGACCAACCATCGGCAGCCGCCACACCGCACCCCCGTTCCCCGAAAACTCAAGATCAAGCCCGCCACCCGCTTCACGAAGCATCGCCGTACCACCACCCACCGTCTGAATCTCACCAAGCCGGGACGGAAACACCGCCGCCCCCGGCGCCAGATCATCAAAATCAGCAAAGAACGTCCCAAGAGCCTGCCCCCGGACCTCCACTGCCAGAAACGCATGGAACAGGAATCCGCAAAACGCGGCCGCCAGGAAACGATGCCGGACTTTCATCTTGTGTCAGCCACCACGCCCATCCCTGACAAGATTTCAATGCCGAAATACAGCGCACCTCACCAATCTGTCACCACAGCAACCCATTCCACCCCGAAGCAGAGCCCTCCCCACGCCTCTCAATTCAACCTTAACCTTCCGCACACCCATGCCAGTGATAACAGCACGCCCGCATCTCCCAGGACAACAAAATGTTAGCACCTCCGGAACATCAGGCACCGATCATGCCGCCATCTCACCACCCCGCTCACCCATCTTCACTCCCACCCGAATCTGGCTCCGGCGGTAGGGTTCGAACCTACGACCTAGTGGTTAACAGCCACCCGCTCTGCCGCTGAGCTACGCCGGATCACCGCGCAATCACTGGGATTGCGGAGGGCCGTGATGTAGGAAGGGAGGACTTCCTTTGCAAGTGCTTTTTCAGAGATTTCGTCACCCGCCCCACCCAAAAACAGAACAGGCGGAACCACCAAAGGCTCCGCCTGTCCAAATACGTGAAGCTGATCAACCAGCAGCCGCTCAGGCGCCCGCTTGCTCTCCCTCAACCACAAGCACGCGAAGTGGCACCGTCGACTTCACATCCCCGTTGAAGGAGACCTCGAAGAAATACGTCCCGCCAGTCTCAAAACGCAGGGGCTGGAAGTTGAGGATCATGTTCCGCGTGATGAAATCAGTGCCTTCAGGAAGCCGGATGTCCACGCTCGCCTGCAGCGGCTGCATGATGTCCTTGCTGTCGGCATCAATCATCCGAATCGTCATCTGATGCTCACCCTCGTCGGCCTGCCGGAAGCAGACGCGCAGGGCAAGAGCACATTGAGGGTGAACAATCGGCACCGCACGCGAGCCGATCGTATCGAAGGTTCCGAGAAGACACAACTTGCTGTTGTAGTCCATCGCGGAGTCACAAAGGGTAGCTACCTGAATATCCATGGGGCCGCGGTTTTAAGGCGTTCGCCCTGGCAATGCAAGAGAAGTTTGCCGGATTGCCGGAGCCCCTCATCCACAGGACACTTCGAACTTGCGGCCAACCCTTTTCCAGCGCACCGCAACCCCAGACCATGCTGCACAATATCCAGCTCAACGACCTGCCCGCCGACGGCAGGCTGTTCGAAGGAGAAATCCGCATCGATTGCTTCGCAGTCGAAGGCCCCGGCGCACCACGCTTCAAGCCCCCCCTCACCTTCTCCCTCAACGTCCGCGTCGACGGCCCCGACATCATCGTCGACGGCAGCATCTCCGCACTCTTCGATCTCCAGTGCGCTCGCTGCGCCGCATGGTTCCCCTACGACGCAGGTCAGGACGAATTCGAAGCCATCGAACCCCGCGACGGTGCCTCCACACTGGACTTGACAGCTCTCATGCGGGAACATACACTGCTCGCCCTCCCAGGCTACCCACGCTGCGAGGAGTCAAACGTTGAATCCCGCGTCTGCCCCGAGGCCGACCGGTTCGCGCCAGACAGTGACTACATACCACTGTCGGACGATGAAACCTTGACTCCACCGCAACGTGATGTTTGGGGAGCGCTGGACCGGATCAAACCGGATCCCGGCTCGCAGGACCCGCCGAATTCATAATCCACTTCACTTCACTCCCTTTCAGCCATGGCCGTTCCAAAGAGACGCTCCTCCCGCAGTAAGCAGAAAATCCGCGCCGCTTCCAAAGCGTGGAAAGCTCCGCTGCTCAAGACCTGCCCAGAATGCAATGCCGCTGTGCCTGGTCACATCGCCTGCCCTTCCTGCGGTACCTACCGCGGCCGCAAGGTGCTCGTGATCAACGAGATCGCCTGATCCCGGACAACTTCCCCACGCTCGCGTGGATCGCCGCCGCCCCCAACTCGGGTGCGGCGGCTTTTTTGCGCCCGGATTTCATCACCGCCGCCCCAACCTCCCACGCCTTCCCTCCCCATGCCGATTGATCTCCGCAGCGACACCATCACGCAACCCACCCAAGCCATGCGCGCCATCATGGCCGCCGCCCCCGTCGGCGACGATGTCTTCGGCGACGACCCCACCGTCAAACTCCTCGAAACTCGTGTCGCCGAACTGCTCGGCAAGGAAGCCGCCCTCTTCGCACCCTCGGGCACCATGACCAATCAACTCGCCCTCCGCGCCCTCGCAGACTCCGGCGACGAGATCCTCATCGACGCCAACGCCCACATCTACTACTACGAAGCAGGCGGCCCCGCCGCACTCTCCGGCCTCTCCTGCCGCTGTCTCCCCGGCATCCGCGGAATCTTCACCGCAACAGACCTCCAAGCCGCTCTCCGCCCGCCCGATCAGCACTTCCCTCCCTCCAAGGTCGTCTGCGTCGAAAATACCCACAACCGCGGCGGCGGCACCATCTGGCCCATCTCCCAACTCCGGGAAATCGAAACCGTCTCCCGACACCACGGCCTCAAACTCCACCTCGACGGCGCTCGTCTCTGGAACGCCACATCCGCCACCGGCATCCCCGAACACGAATACGCCGCCCCCTTCGACACCGTCAGCGTCTGCTTCTCCAAAGGCCTGGGAGCACCCGTCGGCTCCGCCCTCTGCGGCCCACGCGACATCATCCAGCGCGCCCGCCGGTTCCGCAAAATGCTCGGCGGCGGCATGCGCCAATCCGGCATCCTCGCCGCCGCCGCACTCCACGCCCTCGAACATCACCGCGCACGACTCGCCGACGATCACGCCAATGCCCGCGCCCTCGCCCTCGGCCTCTCCACCCTCCCCGGCATCACCATCGATCCCGCCTCCGTCGCCACGAACATCGTCCTCTTCAACGTCACCCCCGGAACCGCTCCCCAATTCGCCGCGACCCTGGACGCCGCAGGCGTCCGCATGCTCCCCTTCGGCCCAGACACCATCCGCGCCGTCACCAGTCTCATGGTCACCGCCGACGACATCGCCGCAGCCCTGCGCATCATCGCCAAGACCCTCAAACCCGCCAGTTGACCAGGTCGTCCCAGCAAATCACCGCTCAACGTTCGACGCCACCGCCACCGCCACCGCCTTCGTCATGTCCAAACTCCATCTCGCCGCCGCCGTCGCTGCCATCGCCGTCACCTTCGCCGTCGTCCAGTTCCTCCAGAACCAGCAACTCAAGGCAGCCCTCAACGCCCGTCAGTCCGCCGCAATAAACCCTGACAATTCCAACGCGCCTCAGCCTCCATCCACCAGCAAGGCCAACGCCGCCACACCACCCGTCTCAACACCCGCCTCCCTCCGCGACATCCTCGCCCAGAAAGACCCGATGCGCCGCATCCAGTCGCTCCTCGACTACGTCAGCCGCATCCCAAAAGACGGAATCGCCGCCGCCATCTCCGAACTCCAGCAGGGCTCCCCGGAATGGGACCGCGAAACCAAAATGATCATCCACCTCCTGCTCACCCGCTGGGCCGCAGAAGACCCGGACGCCGCCATCGCCAGCCTCAACACCATCGAAGCCTCCAAACGCGGCGAATACGCTAGCAGCATCCTCGCCAGCATCGCCGCCAATGACCCGAAACGCGCCGCCGCATGGCTCGATGACCCCGCCAACGCTCTCGTCGACTTCCCCCTCATGGGCCACATCCTCGCCGGCTCGGTCGGCAAGGAATGGGTCCGTCAGGACCCCGACGCCGCCCTCTCATGGGCCGCCACCCTGCCCGAAAACCAGCGCGCCGGCGCCTACTTCGGCATCCTCGGAACACTCGCCGCCTCCGACCCCGCCAAGTCCGCCGACATCGCCGCCAGTCTCCCCGCTGGCTCCGACAAAAACAAGCTCCTCGCTGACATCGGCACCTCATGGGCCCGCCGCTCGCCGGACGATGCCCTCGCATGGGCCAACTCTCTCGAAGGCACTGAACGCACCACCGCCATGCGCGGTGCCCTCGGATCATGGGCCACCACCAACCCAGCCAAAGCCGCCGATTACATCCAGTCTCTCCCACCGGATTCCGTCACCGGCCCGCTCCTCGAATCAGTCGCCGAACCATGGACGGTCTCCGCACCCAAGGACGCCGCCGCATGGGTCATGGCCCACCCTAACGAGGCCGCCCGCAACGACGCCATCGGCAACGTCATGTGGAACTGGACCAAACAAAACCCCGCCGAAGCCTCCACATGGCTCACCAACCAGCCCGCAGGCCCAGCTCGCGACGAAGGCATCGACGGTCTCGCCCTCGCCACCTTCGACAACGACCCCGCCGGAGCCCTCACATGGGCCGCCAGCATCTCCGACGAATCCCACCGCGCCCGCTCCGTCGGCATCGGCATCGCCGCATGGGTCAAACGCGACGCCTCATCCGCAGCCGCATGGGCCGCCCGCAACAACATCCCTCTCCCCGCCCCGTCCGGGAACTAGCAATTTATCGCTCCACCCCGCGACTCACCATGCGCAGCGTCACCATCACTCTGCTCCAGATGTGCACCCCGGAAGCCTTGCGCCCCAGCCCCTGCCCGGACCCCGGCTTCACTATCCACGAACGCCCCACCCCCGACGGCACCTTCAACCGCTCTCTCTACCTCGCCGTCGGCGCTCCATGGCAATGGACCGACAAAGCAGACTGGTCCGCAGAACAATGGCACGCCTACGCCTCATCCAATTCCCTCAGAACCTTCGAAGCCTCATTGCACCGCTCCCTCGCAGGCTACTTCGAACTCCGACACGATGGCTCCGGCGGCATCGAAATCGCCTACTTCGGACTCCTCCCCGACTTCACCGGCCGCGGCCTCGGCGCCTCCATGCTCTCCACCGCCCTGGCCACCGCATGGCAATCCTCACCGCAGCGCGTCTGGGTCAGCACCTGCTCGCTCGACCACCCCGCCAGTCTCCGCAACTACCTCGCCCGCGGCATGTCCGTCTACCACACCGAAACCAAACCGCTGCCGGATTCACCCTAGCGCCAACGTCTCCTCCGCCGGCAGCCGCAGCACAAACTCCGTCCACTCCCCATCCGACCGCATCAGCTCGAGCTCCCCGTTCTGCGCCCTCGCCAATCCCTGAGCAATGTTCAGCCCGAGTCCGTGTCCCTTCACATCCTCACCCGACGCCGCACGGTAGAATCTGTCAAACAAATGCGCCCGGTGCTCCTCCGGAATCGCCGGCCCCGTGTTCGCCACCCTGACCGAAACCCCGTCTGCACCGCACCCCCCGGAAATCACAATCCGACCGCCCTCTCCCGCATACTTCACCGCGTTCTCCCCGAGATTCTGCAGTATGATCGCCACCCGCCTCGCATCCCCCAGCGCCGGTAGCATCTCAGGCAACTCACTAACCACCTCCAACCCCCTCGCCCCGGCCTGCACCTCCAGATCATCCACCACCGCCCGACCCAATTCCGCCAGGTCAATCCGCCCGGGCTCCAGCTTCAATCGCCCCGCATCAATCTGCGCCAGCAGCAGCAGATCCGATGTCAGGGTCGTCAATCGCCGCGTCTGCTTCATCAATCCCTCCAGCTCCACCGCCACTCCCGCAGGCAATCCCGGCTGCGCCATCAGCCCGTCCAGCCCCGCCCGCATTACCGCCAGCGGTGTCCGCAACTGATGCGACGCATCCGCCGAAAACCGCGCCGCACTGGCATACGCCCGCTGCAACCGGTCAAACGATCGGTTCAGCACCTCCGTCATCGCCGCAATCTCACTGCTCGCATCCAGCAGCGGCAGTCTCGCCTCCGGATTCGACGCATCAATCCGCTCCGCCGCCGCACTCAGCGCCGCCACCGGCCTCAACGCCCGATTCCCCAGCAACCACCCCACCGCAAACACTAGCACCCCCATCACCGGAGCCACCATCAGGGTCGCATTCCGCAAATCCTCCTGCATCGCCTCAATCGTCCCCAGTCTCGTCCCGATGTGCACCCTCAGAAACCCATGCTCAAACGTCCCGATCCTGCTCTCCCGGTCCGCAATCATCACCGTCGCATGCTGCTCCTGAATCCCTGACAGATCCCGTCCCCGCAGATTCGCCGACCGATACAGCAACTGCCCCTCCGGCCCGTTGATCTGCAGATACCGCCCCCGCAGCACCGCCGGCACTAGCCGCTCGGACACCGGCTTCCGGAAATCCTGAGGAGCCCCGCGGAAGTTCTCAATATCCCGGAACAATTCCTCCGCATTCCCCGCCAGTTGCTCGTCCAGCTCCTTCAGCTGCGTCCGGTACACCAGCGGCCGCAGCACTAGCAATCCCAACCCCAGCGCCGCCACACTCAGACACGCCGCCGCCAGCCCGAACCTCGTCCTCAGCGACCACCGGTTCATGCCACTTTCAGCCGGTAACCCGCCCCGCGGACAGTTTCAATCACCGGCACCCCCGCCCCGCCTTCCAGCTTCTTCCTCAACCGCATGATGAAAATCTCCACCGTCCGCGTGTCATACTCATGCTCCCGCTGCCAGATCCGCTCGCAGATCTCATCGCGCGAAAACGTCCTCCCCGGCTCGCTCAGCAGAATCTTCAGCACTTCCATCTCCCGCGGCGACAACGCCACCGCCTCCCCACTCACCACCACCCGCCGCGCCCTCACATCCATCGTCAGCTCGCCCGCCTGCAGCACATCCGACTTCTCCACCGGAACCCCCCGCCGCCCCAGCGCCTCCACCCGCGCTAGCAATTCCTCCATCGCAAACGGCTTCGTCAGATAGTCATCCGCACCCGCCTTCAACCCCTGCACCCGATCCCCGATCTCCGCCCTCGCCGTCAGCATCAGCACCCGCGACCCGGAACCGGACTTCCTCAATCGCTGCATCACCTCGAATCCATCCATCCCCGGCAGATTCACATCCAGCACCACGATGTCAAAGCGCCCGCTCAACGCCTGCTTCAATCCCCCTGGCCCGTCCGCCGCATGCTGCGCATCATGGCCCGCACGCGTCAGCGCACGCACCACATGCCCTGCAAGGGCTTCTTCGTCTTCAATCACAAGAGTGTTCATCGGCAGCTCCGTCAGTTCGCGTTCCTCCCATCCAATCAGCTTCCACTCCCTCCCGCAATCCCCTCGACGTAACCAAATGGATGGATTTCAACCCCGGCACCCTCCCTCACGGCCGCGGTCTGCTCACCGTCAGCCGCATGAACCTCATCGGTCCCGCCGAAACACTCACCGTGTCCCGTGCCCGCAGCATCACCCCGGAACTGCCCACCACCGCCGCAGGCGTCCACGTCCGCAGATCCCCACTCACCTGCACCGCCACCACCGCATCCTTCGGGCGCAACGGGCTGAGCGGAACCTGCATCCATTGATATTTCGACCCACCCACCGCTTCAATCCCATGCTGCAGCCACCCCGGCGCTGATCGATACGTCGGATCCAGTCCCAGCGCATACTCAATCTCATCCGCCAGTCCGTCACCATCACTGTCCACCCCGGATTCCGCCACCCCCACCGTCAACGACACCGCAGCCGGCAGCGACTCCCGGTAACCAGACGCATCGCTCGCCGTCCACGTGAATCCATCCGCTCCGCTGTATCCAGGCTCAGGATAATACACCGCCGACATCCCGCTCACACCCACCGTCCCATGCTGCGGCTGCTGCACGATCCGAATCACCGGAGCCGTCCCACCCGCCGGCAGCAGCACCATCGTCGGCCCTTCCCCTGCCACCGCCTTCGCCATCCCCGCCACCGACGGCCGCAACCGGGTCGTAGCATTGCTGCTCGACGGCCCGTTGTGACACTCATAACAACCTACCTCAACGCCGCGTACCAACGCAAGGTTCCCGTACTTCGTGCTCAACGTCCGGTCCCCGAACGCCCTCGACAGCACCGTCCCACGGTAATCCTTCCCATGACACTTCTGACATTCCACCAGCCCAACCGCCCGCGCATCGTCCGCATGCTCCCGCGCCCACCCATTGCCAGTCGGATGCATCCCGTGAGGTCCGCCCGCCACCGTCACAGGCATCGCAGCATGACAGGCCGTGCACTCCGCGAGCACCCCCACATGCCCCTGCAGCGCCACTGCATGAAGGTTGTCATTCCGATGCGTCGCCGGAAACTCCGCATGCGTCGACCCGTGACAAGCCGAACACTGCAACCCGCCATGCCCGCTCGAAAACCGGTACAATGACTTCCCCGCCGCCGGAGTGTCCGCATTCGTCGCAAACCTCCGGTTCGCTGGCTCTCTCATCCGGCCCGGCGCAGCAAACGAACTCAAATACCGGATCAGCCCGTCGTTGTTCACCGCATCGCCACTGTGACACGACTGACATGTCGGCTCGTCCAGCCAACCCGTGCGCGTCTCCGCACCCACATCGCCCATCCCGCCGTGACAACTCTGACACTGCATCGCCATCGCTCCATCCGCACCCACCGCCGCACCCATCGCCCCACGCAGACACTTCGTCGCCGACCCCGGATGACATTGATAGCACGCCGTCCGGCTCGCCGATGATCCCAGCGGCAAACGGTCGTCCGGATTGATCACCGTCGCATGCTTCGCATGCATCGATCGCGTCAGCGGCGCCACCCCCGGATACCCTCCCGTCCCCAGCGCCTCCGACGCATGACACGCCGCACAAAGCACCGCCTTCCCCCGGTGCACCGCACTCTCATACAACCCTTCCGCCGCAAACCCCTTCGCCGCCAGCGCCGCCGCATAAACCGCAGACCCCGCACTCCGTTCATCATGCAGCCGCAGAATATTCAGCCGGAAATCCCTCCGGCCATCCGGCTCGTTCACCCATCCGCCCGCAGGCTCTCCAGCAGGCCCGGACCCCGACGCATGGCAAGCCCGGCAATCCATCTCGTCCGACACCGGCAGCACCACCTCCGCCTTCGCTAGCAACGCACCCGCCGCATTCCGCGCCGTGACCCTCATCAGCGGATAAGCATTGCGCCGCCCCACATCATCCACCGGCGTAATCGGAATCCCCGCCGCCTCAAACCACCGCATCCCGCCAACCCACGTCATCGCCTGCGGCACATTCGCCACTCCAGGCATCGCATTCCCAGCCAACCCCAGCTCCGGCCGCAGCGCCACCCCATACCCGCCAACAGCAAACTCCCAGAAGTTCGTCTTCCCCGCAGAATGCGTGTTGATCGATCCGTCAGGGTCCGCCACCGCCTCGTACGTCAGCCGGATGCCCACCGCCGCAGCATCCACCACCAATCGCCCGCTCTGATCGAGCAGTTGCGCGTTCACCGTGTTGAACGGCGGCAGAATCGAGAACACCGAGTAGTCGTCGTCCATGCAGTGCATCCCCAGATTGTTCCACGCTGTCAGGGTCCACTGACCACCCCCGGCACCCGCCCGGCACAAAACGCCTATCATGACACCTAATGTCATTGCGGAGATTCGAATGTTCATGGCACATGGTTTTCAGGGGTTCTCTCAACTCTCACAAGATTCGCCCGCCTCCCGGCACCGCCACCCGTCAGGGATGACTCAGCCGGTAAAACCGCCGCGGCCCGACAAGCTCCACCAGCGCCGTCAACCCATTCGCCGCCGGCACCACCGCAGCCCCACTCGGACGCCAACCCGCCACATCCACACCGTCATTCTCCTCCAGCACCCAACCCGTCGCATCCGCAGCCCAAGTCAGCCGCATCCGACCGCCAGCCTCCGCTTCCACTCCCAGCACGGGAACAAACACCGCCGTCAGCACCCGATCCGCCGTCGCCGTAAACGAATACTCCTCCGCCCGACTCACCTCCACTCCACCCTCGATCCACCGCACAAACTGATACCCTTCAGCCGCCACCGCCCGCAACCTCACCTCCGCTCCATCCACAGGAAATCCTCCCCCGCTCACCGTCCCGCCACCAGAGGGAGCCGCCCCGACACTCACATTCCACGAAATCCCGCTGCCACCAGCAAAGGTCGCCACCAGATGCCGCACCGGATTCGCCTTGAATTGATACTCCGCCTCCGTGCTCACCTCCACTCCATTCTCCTTCCAACTCAAAAACGTGTACCCAGGATTCGCCGTCGCCGTCACCGTCACTTTATCCCCATCCTCAAACGTCCCCTCGACCAACGCCGTCCCGCCCTGCGGCGGACTCGACTCCACAGTCACCGGATAAACCCTCACAAACCGCGCCGTCAGGGTCCGCACCGCACCGACCGTGAAACTGTACTCCGCCGACGTGCTCACCGTATTCCCGTTCTCCTGCCAGCGCTTGAACTGATACCCCGCACTCGCCACCGCACGCACCGTGCAAACCGATCCAACCGCCAGGGTCCCACCCCCACTCGCCGTCCCTCCCGCCGTCGGATTGCTCAGCGTCGCAATCGTGCGCACTCCGCCGTCCACCGTGAAATTCGCCACCAGCACGCGGTTCGCCGCCGCTGCAAAACTGTAACTCGCCGACGCACTCACCACCGTCACTCCCTCCGTCCAGTTAGTAAAAACATACCCGCCAGCCGCCACCGCCCTCACCGTCACCATCGTCCCCTCATCCTTGATCCCCCCGCCGCTCACCGTACCGCCAGCCACAGGCAACGCCACCGTCTCAATGTTCCACTGCGGCACACTCACCGCAAACTTCGCCACCAGCGAATGATTCACATCCATTTCAAAGCTGTGCCTCGCCTCCACACTAACCACCGCGCCCGCCTCCTCCCAGTGCACAAACCGGTACCCGGCCCCAGCCACCGCCGTCACCGTCGCCATCGCTCCCACCGCATACGCATCACTCCCAGTCACCGTCCCGCCAGCCAGAGGCTCCGCCACCGTATCCAGCACATAATGCGGCGCCACCTCTCCATCCGCCCCGCTCACCGTCATCGTATACGTCTTCGCCTTCTCCGGCGTCGCCTCATCACTCGCCGTCACCGTGAAAGTGAACACTCCCGCATCCTCAGGCGTCCCCGACAACACCCCGGTCACCGCATCAAAACTCATCCCCGCAGGCATTGCCCCCGACACCCGGCTGCTGAACGGCCCCACCCCCGCAATCACCACCGTCCGCGGCGCATACTCCTCACCCGCCACCCCGTCACTAACGTGCTCGGTCAACCCCACCCCGGCATCCACATCCACCGCCGCCATCTGCGCCCCAGTGTACTCACCCACCACCTCCACTCCGCTCAGATCCGTCAGCACGCCATTCACTTCCTTTAACCCAAGGCCATGCACGCCATCGGGCGCCACCGAATCACACATCGCCTCCCCCGTCTCCGTATCCACCGGCCCGTTGTAGCGGTAGAATTCATAACGCCGCGTCACCACTTCATCCCCCTGCTCCAGCGCCTCCGGAGCCGCTTCGTGATTCCCGTTAGGCCCGCCATCCGCCCTCGCAAACTCCGTCTGCATCAGCTCCCACTCGGTCTCCACTTCGTCCGGCTCGCCATTACGCCAGTTCTTGTCATTCGGATCGTCAGGATCATCGGATACCAGATCCCGCAGCTTCACCTCCCCGTTGTTGTGCGTCGTCGTCCGGATTTCCTTCACCCACACCGGCTCCCCGAACTCCTTCACCGGAACCTCCGCCGGCTCAGGAGGCTGAATCACCGCCTGCACCTGCGCCGGTGCCGCCGCCACCGGAGGATAATACACAAACACCGGCGTCGCCACCTGCACCACTCCCCCGTTCACCAGATTCCCAGACCCGTCATCCACCAGCCAGTGATAACGCACCGCCGTCGGCGGCGTCATGTACCCCACCCCGAAATGCTCGCCCCCGAAATTGATGCTCGGATTCGTGAACATATGCCCGTCCGTCGCCGCAATCGGCCCCGCCGGAATCGCCGTGTACGACGCCCACGTCCCATCCGCATTCTTCCTGCTCGCCCACCGGATCACGCACTTCGGATGCCCAGCCACCGTGTTGTCCTCGGTGATCTTCGGCACGCCGTAATGATTGTAATCATACGTGTAGCTGATGTCCGTGCTCCGGCAGTCATCCAGCTCGATCTCGAACCCATGACACTCTTTGCCAGTGTCGTTGACCGTGTCGAAATTGTTAATACTCCCGTACGCAATGCTCGCGTGACCCCGGCCCGCAGAGCAGGCCAGCATCAATGACAGTATCCATGTCCTGATTTTCATAAATTTTACAAATTGTTAGATGTTCACTTCCACACCGGGCCGGAACCGGCAGTTCATCGGCACGCACCACCACAGGCCGTCTGGCGCTCCCCGCTCGGGCAAGCCCCCTGCTTCCAAATTCTGAGAATTCCCCGAGTCTGTCACAAACCATCCCTGCGGCGGGCTCGGGTTCCCGCCGCAGGGATTTCAGCTAGCAGTTCACAATGACGCCGGCAGCAACCCAGTGAAGAGGTCCGTGTCCCCTTTGCGGATCTTCACCACCGCGCCGGCACTTGCGAAGTCCAGCATCAGGTCCCCGCGCGCCGCGTCTGGCTCGGTATCCCAGCGCAGCTTCGCTTCACCCCCGGCACTCACCAGCACCCCGCGCACCACCCCGTCGATCAGCACCGCATACTCCCCGTCCTCTAGCGCCTCGGCCTCCACCTCAAGACTGACAATCCCCGCCACCCCGAAGTCCGCAGCAGCCGTCACCACCGCCGCCGCCGGCGCTTCCGCCGTCCGCGTCAGGACCACCGCGCCAGCCGGAGTCTCACCACCGCCACCATCCTCACCATCCGCCACTCCGGGACCAGCCGCAGGCACGTTCCCCGTGAAATACACCGCCTCACCCTGCACAATGCTCACCGGCAATCCCGCCGCCGCAAAATCCAGCGGCAGCCTCCCCTCCGATATCTTCGCCTCGGTGTCCCAGCGGACTTTACCCTTGCCTCCCGATACCGTCATCACCGCTCGCTCCTCGCCCCCGATCACCACCGTGTAACTCCCCGCCTCAAGGGCCTCAACCTCCAACTCCAGCGATACCACCCCGGCTCCGCCAAACTCCGCTTCAAGCTTGCCCTTCGCACTCACCGGAGCAGCCGGCCCCGGAATCAACCGGTCAGACCCCGGCGTCACCACCACTCCAACACCCGTCGGCGCATCCGGCGGCTGCGGCACCGTGCCCGCAAAGTAAACCACTCCAGCCCTGCCAACCGTGATCGACTTCCCGATCACATCAATTGTCAGGTTGATCTCATCCTGGTCGTTCGCATTCGTCTCCCACTGCTGCTCGCCCTCGCCACCAGCATCAATCACCATCTGCCCGATCACCACTCCATCGACCGTCACGTCCACCGCACCAGCCGTAAGGCCGCGCGCATCAAGCTCCAGCTCCACCTTGCCGGTCGCCATCCGCTGAATCTTCACACGGCTCCGGCTGCCCGAAGGAGCCGCCTGCCGCGCAAGACTGACCTGCACTTCCAGCTCGTCGGCTTCACCACGGTGATCCGGGTCGTTGTTGTCCTCGACTCCGTCATTGTCGTCATCCGCATCCGCACGGTCCGGAAGGCTGTCACCATCGTCGTTATCCTCCGCCGCATCGTCATCGGCGCGATTGTCTCCATCCGTATCCATCTCGGCGTTGTCATCATTGTTCCTCCCGTCGCCGTCCACGTCCGCATCATTGTCATCGCTCGTGTTGTCACCGTCGATATCCATCTCCGTGTCGTCGTCGTCCGCAAATCCATCCCCGTCGATGTCGTCTTCCGCAGCCTCATCGTCATTCTGCCCGTCGCCATCAACATCCCGCTCCGCCGCACTGTCATCATTCCGGCGGTCCCCATCCGTATCGTTCTCCAGGGGGCTGTCGTCCGCACGGCCATCACCATCAATGTCACGGTCGGCCAGCGATCCATCGTCCTGCCCGTCGTCATCAATGTCACGCTCCGCAGGACTGTCGTTGTCGAGGTGGTCCCCGATGTGCTTCCCGGCATGCGGTCCGGACCGGGCAATTCCGCCATCAATGTTGCGGTCAAGGGCATTCGGTACCCCGTCGTTGTCAATGTCAGGATCGACAATGTTCGGTACCCCGTCTCCGTCAAGATCAGGCGCCCGCCCCGCCGCACTGGCGGAAGCTGCGGCAAACAGGGTGGCGGCGACAAGGGCGCTGAGGGATCGGCTTTTCATTTTTTGTGCAATGGTTGGGGCGCTCACGTGAATATTGGATCGGATCGCCGGATGAATCAAAGTGTCTGAGGTAACGGTGTGGTTGGGAAATCGTCGGCCCTCCATCTCAGCGCACCACGCGGTGCCTCAAAAACCGTCTCCGTGCCCCCGGCAACGCGCTCCCATCACGAATCAAAACCTCCCTCACCCCCGCCCCCGCAATCTCGCCCGACACATACCCAACCCCGCTCCATGGCCCGCCATACACGCTCATCGCCAACGTGTTCCATGGCCCCGCAAGATCGTCCGCCACCTCCACCGATACAGTCACATCGCTCCGCGCCGGATCCCGCCGCACTCTGCTCTCCAGCACCCCGCCCAACCCCATCACCACCTCCGGCAGCGACCCGGCATCATTCACCGTCGGATTCAGCAGCAGCCCGTATTCCGCAAGATTCGGCACGCCGTCGAAATCAGGATCCCCCAGATCCGCCGCTTCCGCATCGCCCAGCCACTCCTGTTTCCACTGCTGCAGCGGCCCAAACGCGGAAAACCGGAACACCGTGCCACCACCACCCGCCCCGCCCGCAGGCGTCGTCCCCGTCACCACACCGTCCGCCCCAACCAACACCCCACCCGTCACCACCAATCCACCATCCACAAAACCTCCCCGCCCCGGAGCCTCCCCGCCATTCCCAGTAAAAGAAAACAATCCCTCCAGGCCCACCCCCGCACGGTACTTCCAGACCGCCCCATACCCTCCCGTCCCGCCTTCCGTCGTCATCCCGTAAAGCGCTCCATCCGCACCCACCGCAACCGACCCCGCCGGCACCACACCCGTCGCCCCTCCAAACTCCGCCACCACCGCCCAGTCATTGCTCGCAGGCCGCACCCGGATCAGCGCCCCGCCATCCGCCGCCCCTCCCCGACTCACCGTCCCGTACAAATTCCCGTCAACCCCTAACACCAACCCACCCAGCGGCACCCGCGGCCCACTCGCCGTAAACTCCCCGACCGTCGTCAGCACCCCGCTCGCAGACACCCGGAAAATCGTCCCTGCATCCGCCGCCCCACCGCCTTCTGTCATCCCGTAATAACTCGCATTCGGCGCTAACACAACTCCACCCCGGGGGCGCAATCCCTTCGCCGTCCCTGCCGTTCCCGTAAAGCTAACCACCCGCGTCCGCACTCCCGCCGCCGTCACTTTGTAAATCGTTCCCCGCCCCGTCGCCCCGCCTTCCCTCGCCGTCCCGTACATCCCCCCGTCACTCCCCAATACCAGCGGCCCCTCCGGCAGGCTCCCGCCACTCAACGTCGCCGCCGACACAGCCGCCAATCCCGCCTCGCCAAACCGATACACCGTTCCCCGCCCATTCGCCCCGCCTCCAGACGCCACCCCGTAATAATCCGCACCCACCCGCACTAACGTCCCCTCCGGCGCACTGCCGATCAGCCCGCCTAACATCACATCCACCGCCACCGCCCCGCCCGCTCCCATCCGCACCACCGTCCCGCCACCATTCAACCCACCCGTCCGCATCGGAAAAAGCCAGTCCGCACCTCTCGCCACCGGCGCTCCCGACGGCATCCAACCCATCGGCGCCCCAAACGCCGCAACCACCCCATACACCCCACCCGTCGACACCCTGAAAATCCCGCCATTCTCCCCCACCATCCCCGCACTGACACTCCCGTACAGCCAGCCATCGCCTCCCAGCGTCAACCCGCCCCGCGGCACCGATCCCGCCGCCGCCCCCACCGTCCCCGTCAACGATGCCACCACCGCATGCACCCCGCCAGTCGTCAGGCTGAACACAGTCCCGAACCCACCCGCGCCCCCGCTAGCCGTAGTCCCATACAGCAACCCATTACTCGCCCGCGCCAGCGCCCCCGTCGGCTGCGATCCCGTCGCATCCGCAAACGCCCGCAAACTCGTGAACGCCCCCGCCGTCGTCAGCCGCCACGCCGTCCCGAAATCGTTAGCACCCCCGAACTCCGTCGTCCCGTATAGATTCCCGTCACTGTTCAGCAGCAACCCGCCCCCAGGATTCGCCCCTGGCCGCGCCCCTCCCGTCCCGCTGAATTCCGCTAGCAATCCATACACCCCGCTCGTCGTCACACTGAACACCGTCCCAAGACCTGCACTCCCGCCCTCGCGCGTCACGCCGTACAATGTGTTCCCATTGAACACCATCGCCCCCACCGGCCCGGACCCTTTCGCCGCTCCACCCGTACCCGTGAACTCCACCAGCGTCGTCAGCACCCCGCCAGTCGTCAGCCGGAACACCGTCCCGAACCCGCCCGCACCACCAGCCGCCGTCGTCCCGTAAAAATTCCCGTCACCGTGCCGCACCAGTTGCTGCGGCACCGCCCCGCGCGCCGCACCACCCGTCCCCGTAAACGAAAGCACCGTCGCAAACTGCCCAGCCTCCGTCACCCGGAACACCGTCCCGTACCCGCCCGCACCACCCTCACTCGTCGTCCCGAAAAACTCCCCGCCCAACCCAGCCGTCAACCCGCTCACCGGACCCGCCCCATCACTCCCGCCAAACGAATGCACCGTCCTAACCACGCCGTCACCACCCACCCTGACCACTGACCCCAGTCCATTCGCCCCGCCCGCCGACGCCGTCGCATACCACCGCCCATCCCCCCCGGCACTCAACGGTGCCATCGGCTGCACCGCCGGCCGCTCAAACGCCGCCACCAACTCATACCCCGCCAACGCCCGCATCGCCGTGCACGCCATAGCTGAAAGTCCGATCGTCAGGTGTCGCTTCATGATTTCCCCATCGTTAACCACGCCCGCTCTCCCGGCCACCCGCTCTCCGTAACCGTCACGTTACGCTTCAACAGTTTCCAAATCCTCTTCCCGCGCCATCATCCCCTCCATCGCATGAACCCGCCAACCCGCCACCGCTCCCATGCGCTCCTCGTGGCTGCCGCCAGCACAGGAGCCATCGCGGGTTCGCTCGGCACTCTCGCCTTCCAGCACTGGCAAAACCCCACCATTTCCGGGACGGCCGTTTCCGCTCCCGGGACCCAAGCGTCGCCGGTCCGGTATCCGGCGCTCACCGCCCGGACCGGCGACCACAGGGTCAAACTCTCCCAGATTATCAACGCAGATGACCTCGAACACAAGAGCGTCGATCTCCAGCGCCTCGGCTCGGAAGTCGCCGCCACCGACCAGGCCCTCGCCCTCCGCATGGCCGGCGGCATCGCCAGCCAGGCCGATCGCTCCGATTTCCTCCGCGGGGTCGTCGCCGCCATGGCCGACCGCGACCCGCTCGCCGCCGCACAATTCGCCCTCCAGCAATTCTCCCCGGGAGCCCTCCAGGCCGACGCCCTCCGCATCTCCCTCGGCAAATGGGGTGCATCCAACCCCCGCGACGCCTACGCATGGGCCAACTCTAACCTCTCAGGTCCCGTCAAGGACGAAGCCATCAACGCCGTCGCCTCACACTGGGCCGCCAACGCCCCCGACCAGGCCGCCAAGTGGTTCACGGAAACCGGCAGCACTTCCCAACCGCTCCTAACCGCTCTCGTGGGCTCATGGGCCGCAAAATCCCCGGCCGACGCCGCACGCTGGGTCGAAACCCTCCCGGACGCCATCAACCGCGACACCGGCCGCGTCGTCGCCGCCCGCGAATGGGCCGCCCAGAACCCCACCGAGGCCGCCGCCGCCTACCCTAACCCCCCACCGGAACTCGCCGCCGTCCTCGCCGACATCTGGGGTTCCTCCAATCCCGCCGACGCCGCCCATTGGGTCAACCAACTCCCTAGCGGCCCCAGCCGCGAAGAAGCCGCCGCCACCCTCGCCACCGTCTGGGCCGCCAGCGACATCAACGCCGCCGCCGCATGGTCCGCTAACCTCCCGGATCCCTCCGTCCGCGCCGCCGCCGTCGAACACATCGCCGCCACATGGGGCGCCATCGACCCCGACAACGCCATCGCATGGCTCGGCACCCAACCCGACAACCTCCGCGACCGCGGCTACCTCGGTGCCTACAACTCATGGGCCGGCACCGACCCCGACGGGCTCGCCGACTGGATCTCCCAACTCCCCGCCAGCCCACAGGCCGACACCGCGCGCCGCAGTCTCGGAGAGGTCACCATCGAATCCGACCCCGCCGCCGCCATGGACCTCGCCCTCGGCATGAACCCAGCCTCCCAAGCCGACACCGCCGGCCGCTGGTTCCGCTCATGGTGCCGCTCCGACGACGCAGCCGCCCAGGATTGGCTCCAGCAGAACTGGAACACTCTCCCGGACGCCACCCGCGCCCGCCTCGGCTCGGAACAGTCCCGCTCCCAGCCCTGACCGGCCTCAGCACGCTGGCTCAGCTCAGCTCGGCGATCACTTCGATCTCCACAAGGGAATCCAGCGGCAGCTTCGCCACCTGCACCGTGCTCCGCGCCGGCTTGTGACTCCCAAACGCCGCCGCATACAGCTCGTTCATCGCCGCAAAATCCCCCAGATCCTTCATAAACACGGTCGCCTTCACCACGTTCGCAAACGTCGCCCCCGCCGCCGCCAGCAACGCACTCAAATTCGCCAGCACCTGCTCAGTCTGCCCCCGGATCTCCACCGCCTCGATCTTCATCGTCGCTGGATTCAACGGCAGCATCCCCGCACAAAACAGCAGATGCCCGCTCCGGATCGCCTGCGAATAAGGCCCGACCGCCGCCGGTGCTTGTTCAGAACTGATAATCTCCATAGGCCCCAACCCATGCACACCTCCCGCCGCGCGTCGAGCGCTTACGTCGACTGATGCCCGCCCGCCGCTTGCAAGTTGCCCGTACCCGCGGACGTAGCCTTTGCTATGTCCGCGCCCTCCCACCCTCCCTCCACCCTCAAAAGGGTCACCGGGATGCTCCTCCATCCGGTCATCCTCTGCATCATCATCGCCTTCATCCTCGTCGGCATCGGCGACCAGTACCCTTTCTCCCCCTTCCCCATGTACAGCCGCATCGACGGCAAAGCGGAAGTCCTCTACGTCACTAACGAAAAAGACGAGCCCATGCCGCTCTCCAAAATGTTCGGCAACGGCTCCGCCCAGCTCAAAAAACGCTTCGAATCCAACCTCTTCGACGTCGCCAAAACCAAAGACTGGTGGAAAACCACCGAACCTCAGCGCCAGGAGGCCGCCGACCGCTTCCTCTCCCGCGAAATCGAAAAACTCGACGCCTCCAAACGCGCCAAATACCCAGCCTCCTCCCTCAAGGTCTGGCTCATCAGCGTCACCATGGACGGCTCCAACTTCAGCAAACAGCACGTCTTCATGGGCTCCAAACCCCTCACCCCTGCCGCCCCGTGAACAAACTCCGCGAATTCCTCAGGCTCCGCCCCATGGCGTGGAACGCCGACGAAACCTTCGTCATGCGCTTCCTCTTCTCCCTCGTCCTCTACTTCATGGCCATCCACTGGGAACTCAGCCCCAGCTACGCCGAAGTCCCCAAACCCAACGGCTTCGCCAAAATCTTCCCCGTCGGCT
>CANHUG010000002.1 GCA_947462995.1 Verrucomicrobiales bacterium
TGGCGCGGTGGAACCACCCGTTCCCATCCCGAACACGGAAGTGAAACGCCGCAGCGCCGATGGTAGTTTGACGACAGGTCATGCGAGAGTAGGACGTTGCCAGGTTATAACGGCCCGTTTTCCGAAAGGAAAACGGGCCGCTTGTTTTTTGGGCGGAAGCGCGAGCGGGTGAGGATTCGGAAGCGGCGAAATGGGCGTGATTTCCCTGCGTCAGCCGGGATTCCTGGATGGAACTGGCGATTCCGGGCTGGAGTTGGCCGGGCTCAGCCGTCTGCTGTGCCGTGGAGGGGCGTGCTGATTTTGGCTGGTAGCCGCCCTCCAAGATCCTGCTGAGGAAGGGAGAGCAGGCTGGATCCGTGCGATTGACGGCCGCGTGGCCGGGAGACGACGGTCAGACACCCAGAGGGGCGCGGCTTGAGCCGGATGGTGTCATGCTTGTGACGGTGCTTCTTCGGGATGCGCAGCCTGTTGGTCTGCGGATGGGGCGGGGAGCATTTTTGCGAGGCGGCTGAGTGCTGAGAGCACGGCGGATTGGCCGGGTTTGAGACCGGGCATGACGGCGAAAAGGGCCCTGCAGGCGGTTTCGTAGGAAGGAGATGGGTACCCGCGGGAGACGGCGAGGTGGCGGATGTAGCGGATGGCGCGGTCGATGAGTTTGTTATTGGCTGGGCGGACCCATGTCATGACATTGTCTTCGTAGCGTCCCAATCTACCCATGAGGAGAGTGCTGTGGGTGTTGAGCAGGAGTTTGAGGAGAAGGTTTGCCTGGACCCTGCCGACGGGGCCTTGTACGGCCTTGAAGGAGACTGTGTGATGCAGGTGGTCGAAGTTGAAGGCGATCTTTCCGGGGCCGCCGGCGATGCGGAAGACGTGGTGTAGAGCGCCTTGGGTGCGGCGGCGTCTGAGTTCCGGGAGTTGAGCGGAGAAGTTGTATCCGAGGATGACCGGCAGGCCTGTTGTCGAGGCGACTTCGGGCCACGCGACGGGGCGGGGGGCGCGGTGGAGGAGGCGCCTCCATGCGGAGGGACTGTCGGGAGCTGCCGGGGTGAACAGGTGGCACCATGAAGCGGGGGCACGGAGGTCCTTTTGATTCTCGAAAGGAGCGAGGCTGAACGTGGGGCTGCGCTCGGTGGTATCGGTGAGGACGGTGATGGCGAAAGGCCCGGGTTCGTAGAGAGTGAATTCCTTGCGTTGGCAGATGGCGGTTTCGTGGGCGGTGAATGCGGCGAGGAAGGACCAATCGGAGCTGGCAACGATTTCGTGGAGGAGGGCAGGGGCGGCGGCGGCGGCTTCGGGGCTGTCGCGGTGAGCGAAGGCGAAGGCGATGGCGGCGGTGAGGACGGTCGTTGATTGCATCCGGGTGCTGCCGCTGAGGGCCATGGGGCCGACGGCGAGATTGATTTTCCGGATGGCGGGATTTTCGATGACGCGACGGGAGCGCTCTGCGGCGGCGGAGAGGATGTCATCCGGGTTGCAGTAGAGGAAGAAGGGGGCGGCTTTGGAAATCTCGGCGGCACGTTCTGTTGCGCCGATGACCCATGGGGTTTCGCCGCCTTCGGTTGAAGCGATGAGGAGATCTCCGTCGCGGAAGCCGAGGTCGTCGAGCTGGCGGGCACCGTATTCCGGGTGGTCCTCGAATTTTTCGACGGCGCGGATGAGGGCGAGGTCGCCGCCGGCCATGAAGGCGATGACGCGATCGGCGAGGTGTGGAGGGAGGAGCCCTTCGCGGCAGAACAGTTCGATGGAGAGGGAGAGACGGCCGGTGGCACCGCAGCCGCAGAGGAAGATGCGGCCACCTGAGGCGAAGCAGAGGGCGATGGCCCGGGCGAGGTCCGGGAGTTGTCCGGCGGCGGCCTTGAAGCGCTCGAGTGCGAGGAGGTCGACGGATTTGAGCGTCTCTACGGCTGCCGGGAGGTCCTGGCAGGCGAGCGTGGAGAGGTTGAGAGTCAGCGGGTGCTGAGCTTCGGTGTCCAGCGATCCCAGTTGGAAATCGGCGGCGATGGCGAGGAATTCGTCAGCGGTCATGGTAATTGTTCAGGTGTGGCCGGGAGCGGAGACGCGGGAGTCTTCGATTTCGTCGCGGCGGTTGCGGAGGATGCGGTCGGCGGTTTCGGCGATCATTTCCTCGAGGATGAGGCGGAGATGGGAGCCGGCGCGGAAGTCGCTAGGGGCGATGTGCTTGACGCGATTGGCGTGAGCCGCGAGTTGGTAGCATTTGCGGAAGCTGTTGCGCGACTTGTCCTCGTTGTTGTAGACGGCGATGGCGTTGCCGCCGTACTGTTTCATGATGGTGAAGCAGGGGACGTCGGTGGGGCCGTCACCGAGGTAGATCATGTTAGAAAATGGGATGGGCCGCATGTCGGCGGGCATGTGGTCGTTGACGTCCTGGCTGAGGTCGAGGAGCCCTTTGTTGATGCGGAAGAGGTACTGGGTTTTCTGGGTGTGCGAGATGACGCGCTTTGGGAAGGAGATGCGGCCCTCGCTGTCGGTGGCGAATTCGCAGCCGAAGACTTCTTTGATGAACGGGCGGAGTCGGGAGCCGTCGATGAGCGCCTTCATGCCGCTGCTGACGATGTAGTGTTCGAGGCGGATGCCGATGCCGCGGTGGGCTGGGCTGAGGGTTTCCTCGAGTTCGCCGAACATTTCGGGCAGGCCTTTGTAGAAGCCGAGATTGGATCCTAGCTTTTCGAGTTCCCTGTTCGTGGGGGGATCCATCTGGAGGTAATCGAGGAGCGTCTTGAGGTAGGCGAGTTCGCTTTCCCAGCCGTCCTGCCTGACGAGAGTCTGGCATTTTTTCCAGAACGAGCCTGGATCGATGCCGTAGGCGGGGAACAGGACCTCGTCCTGCATGTAGGTTGGGGAGAGCGTCTGGTCGTAATCGTAGACGACGGCGATGGTGGTCTGGGGGACGGACATTGTTTTGGTCAGAGGCCGCGGGCGTAGGAATCGCAGCGATTGAACCAGCCCTCGCGCCACTGAGTTTCCTTTTTCGGGGCGAGTTCGATGCGGCGGCCGAGGGTGCGTTTGGCTGCGGCGGCGAAGGCGGCGGGTGCCTGTTGAGGGGATGGCTGGCCGGGGATGGCCTGGAGGACCTGGAGGAGTCCCCAGCCATGGCCCTTGTAACGTTCGGCGGGATTGGTGCCCTCGCCTTTGAAATTGACGTAATCCATGAGGCAGTAGAGGCCGCTGCCTGTCTGGGTCAGGGCGAGGAACCGTGCGCGGATGGCGTCGCGTTCATTGGGTGGTGCGGCCGCGAGGATTTTTGGCAGGGATGCGGTGCTGCGCTGTGCGGCGAATTCGGCCTGAAGGGGTACGGTGGCGGCGAGAAGGCTGCGGATTTCTTTCAGTTTAGGAGAGTCCTTGGCGGCGATGAAGGCGCTGCGGTCTGGCCACGGGCAGTGACTGGCTTTGGAGAGCCATGGGGGCACTGGAGCGCCGCGGGCTGCGAGGTGGCGGACGAGGCCCGGGAAGCTTTCCTCGTAAGGGCCGCGCGGGCCCTTGGGGTACCAGATGAAGTGTCCGATTCCGAGGGAAGCGAAGTCCTCGCCTGCGTTCCAGCTGGTGAGGCCGGAGACGGTGCCGCCGCATTCGTTTTTCCAGAGCCGCTGACCGATTTTTGCGGCTGTGGCTGGGGGAATGGCAAATGGGCTGTCGGCTGCGGCTCCGAGGGGCAGAAGGAAGCAGAGAAGGAGGAGACGGAGCATGGGGGGATGGGGCCACGGGCGATCCAGCGCGCGAACGCTGGATGCCCGTGGGGACGTGGGATCACTGGACGAAGCGAACGGCAGCTCCGGGGACATCGCCGCGGGCCATGGCTGCGTGCTGTTCGTCGCTGCAGGCTGAGTTGGTCGGAGCGTCGGCGGGGCGATCGACGGAGGCGACGAGACCGTGCGAGAGAAGGAAGGCTTCGACTTCTTCGCCGCTGATGTCTGCGAGCATGGTGTCGTTGACGAGGACGCAGGGGCTGAGTGGCTGCCCGCTTTTCTGTTCCATTTCCCAGCGGAAGGCGGGGTTTTTGATGATGTCCTTTTCTTCGAACGGGAGGTCGTATTTGCGCATGATGGCGCGGACGCCTTCGCTCCAGCCGCAAAATGTTTTGAGGTAGGCGGTGATTTGGGGTTTTGGTTGGCTCATGGGGAGTGGTGTTGGTTTGGTGGCTGAAGGTATGGAGGGTGAGGCGGGATGCAAGGCGGCAGGGAAAAAGCCTTTGCCGATGGCGTTATCTGCCCGCACGGAAGCGGGGTGACCGCCGTTCCGAATGATCGACCGAAAGTACGTGCCGTCCTGCTTGGTGGAAGCGGACTTCTTGGCGGGGCGCTGCGTCAGGTATGGGCTGCGCGGCCTGAGATTGAATTGGTGCCGCTTTCACGGGCTGAGTTGAATCTGACGCAGCCGGACCGGATTGAAGCTGCGCTTGAGGGACTGGAGTTCGATTTGCTGGTGAATGCGGCGGCGTACACGCGTGTGGATGATGCCGAGACGGCCGGGGGGCGGGAGTTGGCGATGACGGTGAACGGGGAGGCGGCGGGGCGGTTGGCGGTTTGTGCGGCGGCGCGCGGGGCGAAGCTGCTGCATTTCAGCACGGATTATGTTTTCGATGGGCGCAAGGACAGCCCGTACACAGAGACGGACCCGACGAATCCGCTGGGGGCGTACGGGGAATCAAAGCGGGTTGGGGAGGAGCGGGTGCTGGAGGCATCGGGGCGGCATCTGGTGGTGAGGCTTTCGTGGCTGTGCGGGCCGGCGCGGCCTGCGTTTCCGGAGTGGGTGCTGGCGCAGGCGGCTGTCCGTCCGGAGGTGCGGGTGGTGGCGGACAAGTGGGCGTGTCCGACATGGGCGCCGGATGCGGCGGAGCGCCTGCTGCCGTTGGTTGCGGGGCCGACCGAAGCGAGCGGGCTGCTGCATTTCTGCAATCCACCCGGGTGTTCGTGGCTGGAGTGGGGGCAGAGGATTCTGGATGTGGCGACGGCGTCCGGCGTGGAATTGCAGACGAGGAGATTGACCCCGGTGGCAATTGCCGATTTGCATGGGATGGCGGCTCCACGGCCGGCTTACTCGGTGATGGACACGGGGAGGTTTGCGGCGATCAGCGGACGAGCTGCTGCGGATTGGACCGAGTGGCTTCCTCAGATGGCGGGGAAGGTGTGATGAGGGAAGGGAACCGGCCCCGGACGGAAGTCGTCCGGGACCGGCGAGGGGTGTTGACGTGCGGTCAGTTGACCTTCACTTCGATTTCGCGCGGCTGAATTTCGACGCGTTTTGGTACGGTGACGGTGAGAACGCCGTTTTTGAATTCTGCGGCGACGCGATCGCCATCGGAGTCTTTGGGGAGAGTGAAGCTGCGGGAGAATTGGCCGTAGCTGCGTTCGACGAGGTGGTATCGGGTGGCGTCGGATTTCTTTTCGAGCTTCCGTTCGCCTTTGAGGGTGAGGACCCCGTCGCGGACGGTGACTTTAACGTCCGAGGGGGTGACGTCCGGCAATTCTGCGCTGACGTGGTAGCCGGATTCATCTTCGAAGATGTTCACCGACGGCGTCCAATTGCGGTTTTCGCCGTGGTTGTCGCGGAGGAGTGCGTCGGCGATGGTGAGGAGGCGGCTGGGGATGCCGAGTTCACGGAGCGGGTGGTAGGTGTTCATGGCAATGGTGGGTTGGATTTGGGTGGTGGACCAGGCTGTTGGGCTGGCTGGGGAGGAATAATGCGCCAATCGTGCCAAGGGGTCTGCGTGGGTTGTAAGGTGTTGAGGATGAGTTGTTTGTGTGAAATTGGCGACGTGGTGGGCGCGGTTTTGGGAAGTGACGACGGGCCGAGGTGGCGCGTCGGTGTGGACAAAAGTGTCATGGTTTCGCGTCATGCTGACGCACCCGCGGGGGAGTGGGGTGAAGGGGAGTGGGGCGTGCCGAGGATGCCCCGGGGTGCGAATTAGGGGAATCCCTGAGTTCATACAAGTTGCGACCCAACTCATGGCGGATTAACTCAGAGGTGAGAGAATCGCCCACGAACCCCTGCTTACATGATGACCCTGCGTTATATTTTTCCTGCGGCTGCGATTGTTGCCAGTGTGCTCGCGCCGGTTCGCGCTGATCAGGTCAGCGAGAAGATTGATGAGTTGGTGGAGGCGAACTACAAGGCGAAGAAGATCCAGCCGAACGCGCCGGTGAGTGATGAGGTTTTTGTGCGGCGGGCGTACTTGGACATTGTCGGCCGGATTCCATCGATGGAGGAGGCGCGGGCTTTTCTGGAGTCTGGAGAAGCTGGGAAGCGGACGAAGCTGATTGACACGCTGCTGGGGTCCGAGGGGTACGTGTCGCACTGGTACAACTGGTGGGCGGACATTCTGCGGGTGCAGACGGGGATGCGGGACGAGGCTGGTACTGCGTATGCGGAATGGGTGAAGGATTCATTGAGGAAGAACGTGCCGTATGACCAGTTTGTGAAGACGCTGGTGACGGCGGAGGGATTTGTGTGGGACAATGGGGCGGTGGGGTATTATCTGCGGGATGCGGGGATGCCGCTCGATAACATGTCGAACACGGCGCAGATATTTCTGGGGACGCGACTGGTGTGTGCGCAGTGTCACAATCATCCGTTCGACCGATGGACGCAGAAGGATTACTATCAGATGGCGGCGTACACGTACAATGTATCGACGGAGTTGAATCCGATGGATTTTGTGCGTGGGCTGGATGAGAAGGCGCTGGCGAGCAAGACGAAGCGGTCTGGCGAGCGTCAGAGGCAGGCGATGCGGCGTATCATTGATGGGATGCTGGAGCCATTGAAGAATGGTGTGGGTGAGAATGAGGGATCGAAGCTGAACCTGCCGGGCGATTACAAGTACGACGATGCCAAGCCGGGTGAGATGGTGGAAGCGCGGACGATTTTCGGTGAGAAAGTGTCGAGTCGGCGGGAGGCGCGCAAGCATTATGCGGACTGGATGGCATCGACGGAGAATCCCCGGTTCACGCTGGTGATGGCGAACCGCCTGTGGAAGCGGGTGATGGGCATGGGGCTGATTGAGCCGGTGGATGATTTCAAGGACGGGACGGAGGCGTCGAATCCGGTGCTGATGAAGTACCTGACGAGTCAGTTGGTGAACATGCGGTATGACACGAAGAAGTTTCTGCGGGCGATTTACAATACGAAGACGTATCAGCGGGAGACGACGCGCGGGGATGTGCCCGAGGACCAACCTTATTATTTCCCCGGGCCTGTGTTGCGGCGGATGACGGCGGAGCAGATCTGGGACAGTGTGTGCACGATTGTGATTCCTGATCCGGACGGGCGGAAGCGTGGGAATGGGTATAAGGCGAAGCTGGAAGTGATGCGAACCGAGGCGGATCAGCTCAAGGCGGCGACGAAGGATGACATCATCACGGTAGCGAAGAAGTATGCGGATATGGATGCGGAGGCGGAACTGAAGGCGATGGTGGCGAGGGAGAAGCTGAACAAGGCGCGGGAGGCTGGTGATGCCAAGGTGACTGGTGAGGCGCAGAAGGAACTGAATGCGCTGAATGCGCAGAGGGATGGGTTTGAGACTTCGGCGCGGGCTGAGTTGATCAAACTGGCCGGTGAGAAGTCGCGGAGTATATTCACGACGGCGGTGAAGAAGCCGGGGATGAGCGGCGAGGGTGGGAAGGATATGGTCACCGTGACGCCTAACGATCCCGGGCAGTGGTCGGGGTTTGGGGATGAGTTTTTCCGTGCGTCGGAGTTGCCATCGCCTGCGCCGGGCGGGCATTTTCTGCGTGAGTTTGGTCAGTCGAACCGTGAAGTGATTGAGAATGCGAGTGGTGAGGCGTCGGTGAGTCAGGCGTTGAACCTGATGAATGGCCCGGTTTTCAATGTGGTGATGGGAGAGAAGAGCCAGCTGATGCAGAGATTCACCGGGGCGAGCAACGACGAGGGCCGGATGAATGCGATTTTCATGACATTGTATGGCCGCAAGCCGAATGAGACTGAGAAGGCGATCGTGGCGGAAGCGGTGGCGGAGAAGGGCAAGGATGGCTGGAAGAATGTGATTTGGGCGCTTCTGAACAGCCGGGAATTCGTATTTATTCAGTAAACAGACAACTTACCTGCAACCATCCACCTCAAATCAGCCATGGACGATTCATTCCTCCGCAAATCCGATGAACTGAGCCGCCGGCGGTTCATGGGTTACGCCAGCAAGTCACTGCTTGGTGTCAGTGTGATTCCGACGATGCTTCCGCTAGCCGGTCGTGCTGCGGGCAAGCCTGAAGGCATTCAGGTGTCGCCTAGCCAGACGAGCGGGCGCAAGCCGACGGCGCGGAACATCATTTATCTCTATATGTCTGGCGGGATGACGCATGTGGACACGTTTGATCCGAAGCCTGAGGCTGGGGAGAAGGTGGCTGGGCCGGTGAAGGCGATCAGCACGAAGGCGGACGGCGTGATGATTTCCGAGTATTTTCCGATGTTGGCGAAGCAGATGGACAAGGTTTGTCTGTTCCGCGGGTTGACGACGACGCAGGGTGCGCATGAGCAGGGGAATTACTTCATGCACAGCAGCTATACGATGCGTGGTACGATTCAGCACCCGGGGATCGGGGCGTGGCTGCTGCGGATGGAAGGGAAGACGAACCGGACGCTTCCGGGGAGCGTGTGCATTGGCGGTGGGGCCAATGGGGGCGGTGCGGGCTTCATGGAGAGCAAGTATGCGCCGCTGTACATCGGGTCGCCGAATGACGGCGTGCCGAACAGCCGTGCGCTGACGGGGACGCGTGAGTTCGACGACCGGCGCATGCTGGCGGAGAAGTTCGACATGGCGTTCCACAGCAAGTATGATGTGAAGCGGGTGCGGGCGTACAGCGACATGTATGATGACGCGGTGCGGTTGATGCGTTCGGAGGATTTGAAGGCCTTCAATCTGAATCTGGAAGATCAGAAGGTGCGGGACGAGTATGGAACGGACGGGTTCGGGCAAGGGTGCCTGCTGGCGCGGCGCTTGATTGAGAACGACGTGCGACACGTGGAAGTGACGCTTGGTGGTTGGGATACGCACAACAACAACTTCCAAGCGGTTCAGGGGCTTGCGGGGCGGCTTGACCAAGGGCTTTCCGCGCTGCTGAATGATTTGGACCGGCGCGGGCTGCTGAGTGAGACGCTGGTGGTGCTGACGACCGAGTTCGGGCGGACCCCGTATGTCAACGAGAACGACGGGCGGGATCACTTCCCGAAGGCGTTTTCTGGATTGATGGCTGGCGGCGGGATTGCGGGTGGCCAGGCCCATGGGAAGACGAACGAGCATGCGACCGATGTGGTGGAGGGCAAGATGTCTCCGCCGGACTTCAATGCGACGATTGCCTATGGTTTGGGCTTGCCGCTTGATGAAACGATTTACAGCCCGTCGAAGCGGCCGTTCACGGTGGCGGACAAGGGGCAGCCGGTGACTTCGGTATTCGGTTGAGCTGGTAGAGTTTACGTTGAACCCGGCGGTTTCATTTGTGGGGCCGCCGGGTTCATTGTTTTGGATGTGCGGCGTGGAGAAGAGTTGCCCGGAAGGTGGAGACATGCGACGATGCGGCTGTGGCTGCTGAATATTCAAACATCTCGTCCATGATTTGGCGGTCGAAGGTTTACGGGATGGTGATGGCGGCGATGATGCTGGTGGTGGCGGTGGGGGTGCGAGCTGCGAGCATGGTGGTGAATGTTTCGTGCGGTTATCTTTACGGAGCGGGCGGGACGGCGTCGGTTGACCGATTGGATCCGGGTACGTTGTGTGTGCTGGTGGCGGATATTGGGGGCGATGGGTTTGATCCACCTGCGAGGGGATGGGTGGCGGACGACGACGTAGTGCTGACGGTTTTTGATGGGGAGTATCCGCTGGTGGCGGGGGGGACGAAGGGATTTGATCTTGCGTCTGGCGGGACGGAGCCGGGATTGTTCAGTCGTTCCCTGGGAATTGATCTGGCTCAGTTCGGGGGCCGGACGGCTCCGTTGCCGGTGGCGTTGCGGTGGTTTCCCGGGTACCGGGCGACTGGGGTGAATGTGGCGACGGATGTTCCGTTGCCGGGGACTGTGTATGGTGAGTTCCGGCGTTTGGTGCCGATGTATCCGGAGGCGGGGACGAGTGGCTGGACATTGCCGATGCGTGCGGGGACGAACCTGACGCTGGATCCGATTGCTACGGCGGAGTTTGGTGGGGTGGACGCTCCGGCGATGGCTGCGTGGGTGATTTCACCGGTGATTCAGCCTTCGGGATTGGTTCTCGATGCGGGTACGGGAGCGGCGACGAAGTTGCGTTTTCTGGGAGGACCGGGGATGCGGTACCGGGTGCAGCGGTCAGGAGATCTGCGGCAGTGGAGCACGGAGGCCACGGTGGTGGCGGATGGAGGTGGACTGGGATTGTGGACCGAGTTATCGGCGCTGGCGGGAGGGCGGGCATTTTACCGTGTTGTCGGGCCGTTGCCGCAGCCATGAAGTTTCCGCCAACGAATCCGAGTGATGCATGAAGGATTGAGAGACGATGGACTGCGGGTGGCGGTGATGGTGGCGGGATCGCTTGCGATTGGAGCCATCATTAATGCTGTCCGGACCGATGCGGTGCCATGGAGGTATGAGCCGAAGGGGCAGCGGATGGCGGGTGAGCTGGCGCGCATGGGGTCTGAGGAGGGCGAGACGAGGGAGGTGGCGGCTGGGGCGATTGAGTTGGGTGAGTTGGCGGGGATGGTGCGGGAGCGGTCGGTGCTGGTGATTGATGCGAGGGCGCCGCTGTTTTTCCGGATGGGGCATGTGCCTGGGGCGGTCAACTTGCCTAGGGAGGGGTTTGCATCGTTTTTGGAGAGGAGTGGTCTTCTTGGGGAGGGGAAGACGAGGGCAGTAGTGGTTTACTGTCAGAGTGAGACGTGCGAAGATAGTCGAATGGTAGCGGAGTCGTTGCGCCGGTTGGGGTTTGCGAGTGTGCGGGTGTTTGGTGGAGGCTGGCGGCTGTGGCTTGAGAGCGGTGAACCTATAGAGAAGTCGCCATGAGGACGATTGGAGGAGCAGGGTGGACGGTGCTGGCAAGCCGGTTGGTTTTCAGCGGGGTGTTCTTGTGGGCGGGTTGGGGGAAGTTGCGGGATCCGCTGGCGTTTGCTGATAGTGTTGCCTTATTTCGCGTGTTGCCGCACCCTGCGCTGGTGAGTCTGGTGGCTCTATGCGTGCCTGTGCTGGAATGGTTGGTTGCTGTTTTGCTATGGGTGCCGCGGTGGCACCGAGCGGCGCGGTGGGTGATGACGGCGCTTTTCGCTCTGTTCGCGGTCGCGTTGAGCGTGGCGCAGATCAGGGGGTTGGTGATTGACTGCGGATGTTTCGGGTCGGGTGATGCGACGAAGTGGAGCGTTCCGCTGGCACTTGGGCGGGCGGTCGGGCTTTTGGGGTGGGCGGTAATGTATGGTCGGAAAATCCAGGGGCGTTCTGCGGACCAGTAGTACCGAGAAATTCGACTCATTTTCGAGAGAACTCTGTACTATTGCTTAAAAGAATTGACGTGCCCCCTGAACTCGGGTTAAAAACCGTTCACCGCGGGCGAGGACCCGTACTGGGCCCACCCCTTACCAATGAATAAACAAACATGGCAGAAAGCGTTGGTGATTGTAACGGCTCTCGGGGGAGTGTGGGCTGGGGTTCACGCGTACCGAGCGGCCTCGAACAGCGGGGTTGCTCATGAGAATGCCCGGATGGAACGGGTTGAGGTGATTGATTTTGGGAGGGACCGGGAAGCCTTTTACGAGCTTGGGAAGGTGTCGCTGGGTTCGATCAGTCTGCTGTCATTTGGCGTGAAAGGGATAGATGGAGGTGCGATTGGGGAGGTGGCGAGTTCTTGTGCGTGTCTGCGGATGGGTTTGGCTGGTGGTAAAGGGGCTGAGCCTACTATTTCAGGGCGGTATTTTGCGGTTAATTCCGGGAAGGTGGATGTGACGCTGGCGGTGAGCCGCGTTGACGCTGGAGGGAAAGAGGCGGTGGCGACGATCCGGGTAACTGGGGAGGTATTGCCCGGGGATCCGGCGGTGGCGGCGAGGCTATCGGCGATCGCTCGGACGCCGCTGTTGGATTTCGGGGTGGAGGAAACTGGAGTGCAAACGGGGGCTGGGGTAGCGCACGCTGAGGTGAAGGCGGGGCGTGGGATGGTGATTGATGTGCGAGCGGCTGAGGAATACGCCGAGTCACATGTGGTGGGGAGTTTGAACATACCGGTTTCGCAGCTGAAGGTGAGTCCGGCGTTTCGGGGGCGGGATCTGTATCTGACTGGGTCGGCGCTTTTGACCGGGCCGCTGCAGCAGGCGTGTGTGCAATTGCGGAAGCAGACGAGCGCTAAGGTGTTTGTGGTTCCGGGGGGAGTGCAGGGTTGGGAGGCGGCGGGAGCGGCCGTGTTTCATCAGCTTGATCCGAGGCCGGTGATTGGAGCGGTTGGGTTGGCTGATGCAGTGGAGCGGGTGGCCGGGCAGGGGGCGGTGTTTGGGGCGGCTGGGGTGGACGATTTTGACCGGCAGTATTTCTTTCCGGAGAGCGAGGCCTTGCCGGAAGCGGTGGGGGAGTGGCGAGAGTGGGTTGAGGGGGCGTTGAAGAAGGCGACAGGGCCTGTGGTGCTGGTTGACGTGATGGGTGATCGGTTTGGGGTTTTGAATCAGGGTGCGCCTGCGTCGTGGCTGGGGCGGGTGTATTATCTGAGGGCTCCGGTGTCGACGTATCGGGAGGCGGTCAGCCGCATGGCGGCGTTGGCGGCGGCGGAGCCGGGGCAGGGTACGTCGTCGGTCCATGGTTTTGCGCGGTCTGACCGGCTGCGCCGCGCTAATCTTCCATCCGTTCCCGGCTGCGGGACATGTCCGAAATAATTTTCAGCAGGCACACTATGAAAGCGAAGTTTCCAATTATCCAGTTCCTATCGGCATTACTGGCCGGGCATGGGCTGGCTGCCACGGTTCCGTACTCGGAGGATTTCGAGGGCGCGGTTGGGCCCGAGTGGTCCCTGTCCACGGTCAACAATGCGCATGTGGCGGCGTTTACGAAGTTTTCCGGACGGTTTACGAATCAGGCGCAGACCTTAACGATGACCGGGCTGACGGTCGGGACGAGTTACACGGTGGTGTTTGATCTGTATGTGATCGATTCTTGGGATGGGAATGCCGGGCCTGACTATTTCAAGGTGTTGGTTGATGGGACGGCGCGGTTCCGGGATACGTTCAGCAATTACAATGGGAATCCTCCGAGTCAGCCGCAGACGTACGGGGGTTCCCCGGATGTCGGGAGGACGCACCTTGGGTTCAGCGGATCGTATGTGGATGCGATCTACCGGACGATTGAGGTGCCGTTCACGGCGACTGCGGCGACGGCGTCGATTGCGTTTCAGGGCGAGAATCTGCAGGATGTGAGTGATGAATCGTGGGGAGTGGATAATGTGGCGGTGCAGACTTCGGCAAGTCTTGCGGCGACGACGGTGGCGTCAGTTTCATTGCCGACAGAGGGCGGGGCGACGAGTGGTCCGATTGACAGGTTCAGCATGACCGCGACGCGGGTGCTGAATTCGACGTCTGCCAATGCGGCAGGGAGCTATGAGTTGCGGAGGTCCGGGGCGGACGGTGTGTTCGGGAATGGAGATGACACTGTGTTGCCGTTGGTGCCTTCGTATGCGGGAGGAAAGACGGTGTCTTTTGTGGTGACGGACAATCCGCTGCAGCCAGGAACGTATCGGTTCCGGACGATCGGGTTGCTGGACGGAGCGGGCCTGCCAGTAACGGATTTTGTGAGGGTTTTCAGTGTGACTGATCCGCTGGTGGGGCGGTTGGAGAATCTTGACAACAACACCCTGGAGCAGGCGACGGCGCTGCCGATGACGGAAACGCCGTCGGGGTCCGGGTTTCTGACTGCGCTAGGTGCGGGGACGTTCAGCACTACGGCGGATGTTGATTATTGGAGATTTGATGCCGAGACCGGGGATCGGGTCACGGTGCGACTGGAGGCGGATGCGCTCGGGGTTTATCCGCAGATTTACCTGCAGAACGGGGCAGGAGCGAATCTGGTAACGGCTGGGGGGGATTACAATGGGACCGTCCAGATTCAGAACTATGTGGTGACGTCACCGGGATCCCTGCTGCTGCGGGTGTTTTCTACCAATGCGATCGCGCGGTATCAGATGCGGGTGGATCAGGCGCGCGGGGCACTGCTGGAGGTGGAAGCCAACGACACTGCTGCCACTGCGAACGTGCTGCCGGTCACCGCCACGATCAGGATTGCGGGGGCGTTTCCTGCGAGTGACAGCGAGGGGGACTTTTTCCGGCTAGGCACTCTGAATGCGGGGAATGCGATTGATCTGGATGTCTCGTTGCCATCCGGCGGCGTGCTGGTGCCGGGCGACCTGACACTGAACCTGTATGCGGACAGCAATGCGACGCCGATTGCCACTGCGGCGGGAGGATTGCTAAGTCACACGCTTGCGGCGGACGGGGTGATCTATGCGCGCATCCGCAGCGGGACGGTGCGGGGACTGCGGGCGCAGTACGTGATGGGGCTTGCGATCTCCGATGGCGTGCCTCCGAGGGTGACGGGTACGTCGTTTCCTGTGGAGGGCGGGAGTGCCGCAGATCTGATCGACCGGTTTACGGTTGCCTTTTCGGAGGAGATGCGGGCAGCGCCGGTGAATGATACGGCTAACTTTGAGCTCCGATCGGCTGGGCCTGACGGGGTGTTCGACAATGCTGACGATGCCGTTTATGCGTTTGTGAGCGGAGGCTACACGAGTGGACTGAGTTCGGCGTATCGGGTTACCAATGGACCGCTTCAGGCGGGAGCCTACCGTTTCCGGGCGTCTACGGCACTGGTGGACCGGGTGGGCAATGGGATGGCTGCCCCGTTTGAGAGGAATTTTTCGGTGGTTGGGTTGCCTGGATTTCCGGGTGAGAATCGCAGCAATGGGAGTCAGGCGCTGGCGACGACGATGAGTCCTAGTCCCAGCGCCGATCCGGATGGGACGTTTGCTGTTGGCAGCAGTTATGGATCTGGTGGCAACAACTCGTATCATCTGGTGAGTGGTCGACTTGATGGCGATGCGTTTGATGATCTGGTGGTGGCGAACTACAGTTCGTCGACGATCACGGTGGTGCTGGGACGTGGTGACGGTTCGTTTGCCGCGCCGGTGACTTATCCGACAGCAGCGAACCCGCACAGTGTGGTGCTTGGGGATCTCAATGGTGACGGGAATCTGGATGTGTTCTATTCGAATTACGGTGCTGCGTCGGTGGGCGTCCGGCTTGGGAATGGTGACGGGACACTGGGGGCGGCGGTGAATTACGCAGTCGGGTCGAATCCTCACCGGGTGGTGATGGCGGATTTCAATGCGGACGGCCGATTGGATGCGGCGGTAGCGAATTACGGCAGCAACACCGTCAGTGTCTTTCCAGGGAATGGGGACGGGACTCTTGGGACGCGGGTGAATGTGGCGGTAGCGGGAGGGCCCTTGGGCATTGCGGCTGGAGACGTCAATGCGGACGGCCGGATCGACCTTGTGACAGCGAACTACAATGCGCACAATCTCAGTGTGATGCTAGGGGACGGGGCGGGTGGGTTCGGACCGCCGACGGTGACTTCCGGAGTGTCCGGGAGCAATCCGTACGCGTTGGTGCTGAGTGATTTCAACGGGGATGGTGCGCTGGATGCGGCGACGTCCCACCTGAGTACAGCGAACGTGGGATGGTTTCGAGGGAATGGGGACGGGTCGTTTGCTGCCGGGGTGGCGGTTTCGACCGGGTTTGGCGGTAACTATCATCTGACCGCGGGTGATCTGAATGAGGATGGAAGGCCGGATCTGGTGGTGGCGAATTACAGCAACAGCCGTGTGATTGTGCTGGGGGGCAATGGGGACGGAACGTTCGCGGGGCCTCTTGTTTATTCGATCGGAGGCAATCCGATTGCGGCGGCGCTTGGGGACTACAACAAGGATGGGCGTGTGGACATTGCGACGGTGAACCACACCAATGCGACGGTGACGGTTCTGCTGGGCAGCAATGTGCAGCCGCTGGTTGAAGATCCGGTGGGGTCGGGACTTACGTCTGGAGCTGGTCGAGGGCGGTTGGTGCTTGCGGACGGGACGTGGGACGAGGACTACTGGAGTTTTTCCGGAACGGCGGGGCACGTGCTGACGTTTGCGAGCGAGACGCCGGGGAATCCAGGCAGCAGCGGATTGAGATATGATCTTTACCGGCCGGATGGGGCATTCCTGACGCGATTTTATGCGGATGGCAACGGACGGGGGCAGTCATCGCCGGTGACCCTACCGGTCAGTGGGCAGTATACGATCGGGGTGTTTGTGAACCATGGCTACGAAGGCGAGTACCGGATCCGGGTCAGTGCGGCCCGTGCGCCTTGGCAGTGGGAAGACGAGGGGAACGACAGTATTGGGGGAGCGGATTCGCTGGTGATCAGTGCGGGGGCAGCGGGGCATCAGATTGCGAGTGTGGGCGGGTACATTGCGAACAACGACACGGCCGGTGATTATTTCCGACTCGGGACTCAGGGGGTGGGGACGACGATTGCGCTGACGCTGACGAAACCGTCGACGAGTCCACTGGTGCCGACACTGCAATTGTTCAATGCGGCGGGTACGGCGGTGGCGAGTGGGACGACGAGTCTGAGCCACACGATTGGTGCGGGTGGTGACGGCGTGTATTTTGCGAGGGTATCGGCGACGCCGGCGAGCAGCGGGCTGATGTCGGTGTATCTGCTGGAGATGGATGCTGCAGACATCATTGCGCCGCTGGTGACCGCGTGCACGCTGCCTGCCGAGGGGACGACGAGCACGGCGCTGACGGACAAGTTTTCGCTGAGTTTTTCGGAGGATCTGGTGGCGGGTCCGGTGAACAGCATGGCGAATTATGAATTGCGTTATGCCGGGGTGGATGGGGTTTTCGGCAATGCCGATGACTTTCTACACACGCTGATTGGGGATGGCTACAGTGGCGGGCTGACTGCGGCTTTTCGGATCACGTCTGGGCCGCTGCAGCCTGGAAGTTATCGTTTCACAGTGGCGACGGAATTGAAGGACCGGGCAGAGAACAGACTTGAGGCGCCTTTTGTCCGCTCGTTCACGGTAGCCAATATTCCGGGCTATGTTTTCGAAGGACTGAGCAACGGCAGTCCGGCGGGTGCGACCGGCCTGAGTCTCTCGCCTGGAAGCGAGGCGGACGGTTCGTTTTCGGTGCGCTCCAGTGGCGCGATCGGGGCGCAAGCCTATCAGGTTGTGAGCGGGCTATTCAATGCCGACGCCTTCCTGGACCTCGTCATCACGAATTACGGCAGCGGGCATGTGAGCGTGCTGCTGGGGAACGGCAACGGGACCTTTGCCGCGGCGGTGAACTACCCGACGGGTGCGAATCCGTTCGGGGTGGCGGTGGGCGATCTGAATGGCGATGGCAATGTGGATCTGGTGACTGCGAATGGAGGAAACGCCAATCTGAGTGTCCGGCTTGGGAATGGAGATGGGACATTCGGCACCAATGCGGTGTTTCCGGTCGGGAGTTCTCCGCGTCGGGTGGTGCTGGGGGATTTCAACGGAGACAGCCGGCTTGATGCGGCGGTTGCGAACGAGGGCAGCGCGAATGCGAGTATTCTAGCGGGCAATGGAGACGGGACGTTTGCGGCGCAGACGACGGTGGCGGTGGGTGGATCGCCGGTCGGGATAGCAAGCGGCGATGTCAATGGTGACGGGCGACTGGATCTGGTTGTGGCGAATTACGGCAGTGACACGATCAGTGTGCTGGCTGGCAACGGGGCGGGAGGGTTTGCGCCGCAGGCGGTGTTTCCGTGTCATCCGTCGTGCGATCCGTATGCGGTGGTGCTGCGGGACTTTGACGGCGACGGGCGGTTGGATGCGGCGACGTCGAACCTGAGTGCAGCGACGGTGAGTCTTCTGCGAGGCAATGGTGATGGGACATTTGGAGCGCCGGCGGCGGTATCGACCGGGTTTTCCGGGAACTACCATCTGCAGGCAGGTGATCTGGACGGTGACGCGATCGTCGATCTGGCGGTCGCCAACTACAGCAACAGCCGGTTGATTGTGGTGCGGGGCCGGGGCGACGGGAGTTTCGATGCGCCGGCGGCCTATCAGCTGGGAGGCAATCCGATTGCGGCGGAGATCGGGGATTTCAACCAGGATGGACGCCCTGACATTGCGACGGCGAATCATGGAAACGGGACGTATGCGATTCTGATTGGGAACGGAGTGCAGCCGCTGGCTGAGGATCCTGTGGGAAGCGGGTTCCGTTTCGGGACGGCGCGCGGGAATCTTTCGCTGACGGCGGGGGTCTGGGACGAGGATTACTGGGGTTTCAGCGGGAACGCTGGTGATGTGGTGACCTTTGCGAGCGAGACTCCAGGCAACCTTGGAAGCAGCGGGTTGCGTTATGATCTCTACCGTCCGGACGGGACGTTCCTGACGAGGTTCTATGCGGACGGCAACGGTCGAGGGCAGTCGTCGCCGGTGACACTGCCTCTGAGCGGGCGTTACACGATTGGTGTTTTTGTGAATCATGGGTATGAAGGCGAGTATCGGTTCCGGGTGACTACTGCGCCGCCGCCGTGGCAGTGGGAGACCGAGGGGAACGATTCGACCGGGGCTGCGAACGGGCTTGCGATGACGGCGGGTGCATCTGGAACGCAGGAGGCGAAAGTTGGCGGGTATATTGCGAACAATGACACGGCAGGGGATTTCTTCCGCCTTGGCACTCAGGGGGCGGGCACGACGATTGCGCTGGCCCTGACGAAGCCTGACTCGAGTCCGCTGGTGCCGACGGTACAGATTGTGAATGCTGCCGGGGCGGCGGTGGCGACGGGTGCGACGGGTGCCGAGTATGAGATTCCGGCCGGGGCGGACGGGGTGTATTACGCGAGGGTAACCGGTGCGGCGGGCAGCATCGGGCTGATGTCGGTGTATCGATTGGAGATTCTGGCGGAAGACAGTGTTGCGCCGCAGATCACGGCGTGCACGCTTCCTGCGGAGGGGACTGTGAGCACGGGGATTCTGGATCGGTTCTCGCTAACGTTCTCTGAGGATCTCGTGGCGGCGCCGGTGAACACGCTGGCGAACTTCGAGCTTCGTCATGCGGGTGTGGACAATGAGTTCGGAAACGCCGACGATGTGGTTTACGCGCTGAGCAGCGACGGCTACAGCGGAGGGCTAGGGGTGTCGTACCGGGTGACGAACGGGCCGCTTCAGCCGGGATTGTTCCGCTATACGGTGGCTGCGGTGCTGGTTGACCGAGCAGGGAATCCGCTGGCTGCGCCGTTTGTCCGGAATTTCAGCGTGGCGAACATTCCCGGGTTTGTTTTTGAGAACCTGAGCAATGGCAGTCCGGCGCTGGCGACGTCACTGAGCCTTGCGCTTGGTGCTGCGTTTGACGGGTCTTTTTCGACGACAGCGCAGGTTGGGGTTGGTGCCAATCCTTACAATCTTGCTTCCGGGGATCTGAATGCGGATGGCCGACTTGATGTTGTCACTGCCAACTATGGCGGCGGGAACATCACTGTGCTGCTGGGGAACGGGAATGGGACCTTTGCGCCGGCGGTGAATTACGCTGCGGGATCCAATCCGTTCGGGGTGGCGCTGGGCGACCTGAATGGGGATGGACGACTTGATGTGGTGGTGGCGAACAGCAGCAGTCACAACTTGATGGTACGGCTCGGGAATGCGGACGGCACCTTTGGCGCTTCCACGGCATTTGCGGTGGGTACGACGCCACGGCGCGTGGTGCTGGCGGATTTCAATGGTGATGCGCGGCTTGATGCCGCGGTGGCGAACGAATCGAGCGACAACATCAGCGTCCTTCTTGGCAACGGGAACGGGACGTTTGCGACGCAGACACCGTTTGCGTCTGGCGATGCGCCTGTTGGCATAGACGCCAGTGATTTGAACGGGGACGGGCGGCCTGACATTGTGGCGGCGAGTTACGGGAGCGACAACCTGAGTGTGTATCTGAACAATGGTTCGGGTGGTTTTTCGGCGCAGACGGTCTTTGCGAGCACGGTGAACTCCGATCCATATTCGGTGGTGGTGCGGGACTTCAATGGGGATGGCCGTCCTGACGCGGTCACATCGAATCTGAGCACTGCGAATGTGTCCTACCTGCCGGGGACGGGCCCGGGAACGTTCGGGGCTGCGGTAACGGTGGGCACTGGATTCAGCGGGAACTATCATGTCGGGGCCGTGGATTTCGATGGCGATGCCCGGTTGGATCTAGCGGTATCGAACTACAACAACAGCCGGTTCATCGTGCTTTCCGGGAATGGGAACGGGACATTCGGGAGTCCTTCTGTGTATTCAATTCCGGGGAATCCGATTGCGTCGGCGGCGGGGGATTACAACGGGGACGGGCGGATGGATCTGGCGACGTGCCAGTATGGGAATTCGACGGTGGGGGTGTTTCTGGGCAATGGAGTGCTGCCGCTGGCGGAGGATCCGGTGGGTTCAGGAATGGCATCGGGGACTGGTCGGGGGAATCTGCCATTGATTGCGGGCACTTGGGATGAGGATTACTGGAGCTTCAGCGGGACGGCGGGTGACATCATCACGTTCGCCAGTGAGACGCCGGGGAGTCCTGGGAGCAGTGGATTGCGGTATGACCTTTACCGTCCGGACGGTGCTTTCCTGACGAGGTTCTATGCGGACAGCAATGGCCGCGGCCAGTCTGATCCTGTTCGACTGCCGGTGAGTGGCCGTTATTCCATCGGGGTGTTTGTGAACCATGGGTATGAGGGTGAATATCGTTTCCGGGTGACGACGGCTAAGCCTCCGGTGCAGTGGGAAACGGAGGCGAACAATTCGATCGCTAGTGCGAACGTCCTTGTGCTGGCGGCGGGGGAACCCGGGCATCAGGTGGCGGCGGTTGGCGGACATATTGCGATCAACGATACCGGGGGTGATTATTTCCGGCTAGGTGTCCAGGGCGCGGGGACGGTGCTGACGCTGCAACTGACGCAACCGGCTTCGAGTCCGCTGGTGCCGACGCTGCAGGTTTACAATTCTGCGGGAGTTCTTGTAGCGAGCGGGGCGAGTGAGCTGACGCATACGGTGGCGGCTGGGGCGGATGATGCATATTTTGCGCGAGTCACTGGAGCGGCGGGGAGTCTTGGGCTGATGTCTGTTTACCAGCTGGACATTGATGCGGCGGACATTATTGCGCCGCAGATTCTAGGTTCGACGCTGCCGGCCGAAGGGACGAGTGGTGCGGGACTGGTTGATCGGTTCACCTTGAGTTTTTCCGAAGAGCTGGTGGCGGCACCGGTGGTCAACACTGGCAACTTCGAGTTGCGGCATGCCGGCGTTGACGGTGCGTTCGACAATGCGGACGACGTGGTGTACGCGATTTCGAGTGATGGATACAGCGGCGGGTTGAGTGCATCGTACCGTGTGACTTCGGCGCCGCTGCAGCCGGGTTCCTATCGATTCAAGGTGTCGACGGCCCTTGTTGATCGTGCGGGCAATCCACTGGCGAGCGAGTATGTGCAGCGTTTTGCGATCGCGACGACGGTTGGGTATGTGATGGAGAACCGGGACAACAACACGCGTGCCACGGCGACGGGATTGGTGTTGGAAGAGGATCCGGCGGGGCATCGGTCGGCGGGGGCGCGCGGGTTTCTGCCCAACCTTCCGGTGACTGGCTGGGATGTCGATCATTGGAAGTTCGATGCGGTTGCCGGGGATCTGCTGACGATTGTGGCTGGCAATGTCGGCAATCCGGGGAGTTCGGGGCGGCGGTTTGATGTGTATAAACCGGACGGGTCCCTGCTGCAGGGATTCTATACCGAAACGAACGGGCTTGGGCAGATGGTGCCGACGGCGGTGCCGGTGAGCGGGACGTATACGGTGGCGATTTCGATCTGGTACGGGCATGAAGGGGAGTACCGGTTCCGCGTGAGTACGGTGACGCCTCCGTTGCAGCTTGAGAGTGAGCCGAACGGGACGGTTGGGGCTGCGAGTGCGATGAGTCTGGCGACGAGTGGAGATTCCCGGTTTGGGAGTGTGGCGGGGACGATCCAGTCTGCGGGTGAGTTGGATTACTTCAATCTGGGGTCGATTGCGGCTGGGCAGACGATTTATCTGACGGCGCGGCGTCCGGGATTGAGCCCGGTGACACCGGTTGTCAGCATTTACACGGCGGCGAATGCGTATGTGCCGGAGTCGGGCGGTGGGCGACCATTTGATGGAGTTGCCGAGGTGCGGATCACGACTGCGGGGACGTATTTTGCGGCGATTCGGAACGGGAACCCTTCCAGCACGTCGTTGGATCAGTATGTGCTGGACGTTCAGGTGGTGCCGACTGGGTCGCTGGATTTCCCGAACCTGATTGTGTCTGAGATTGTGCCGCCGTCGGGTGGCGGGATTCTGAGTGGTCAGACGATTCCGCTGGCGTTCACGGTGCGGAATGGTGGGGCCTTGGCGACGCCGGTGCCGTCGTGGTTTGACCGTGTGGCGCTGTCGAAGAACAACGTGCTGGGAGACGGGGACGACATTCCGGTTGGGACGATTGCGCGGATTGGTTCTCTGGACCCCGGAGGGGCGTACACG
This sequence comes from Verrucomicrobiales bacterium, assembly GCA_947462995.1. GTDB lineage: Bacteria > Verrucomicrobiota > Verrucomicrobiia > Verrucomicrobiales > V1-33 > V1-33. Next base: position 22,553 of record CANHUG010000002.1, read on the forward strand.
GTGAACCGGACGTTCCAGCTTCCGGATGGAGTGAGCGGAGATTATTATGTGATTACGGAGACGGACTCTGGCAATGCGGTGAACGAGTTTGTGCTGGAGGCGGACAACATAGCGGTGTCGGAGACGACATTCCGGGTGACGCTGGCTCCCTATCCGGATTTGAGGATTGAGGGTATGGCGGCGTCTGGGCCGAATGCGGCGGGATTGATCGGGTTGTCGTGGAATTCGGCGAATCGAGGCAACCGGGCGGCGGCTGCGTGGAAGCAGCGGCTGACGGTGACCCGCGCCGGGGTGGCTGGGGTGGTGTCAGAAGTGGAGAGTGACGTGACTGGACCGCTGAATGTGGGGGACGTGCTGGGGCACAGTGATTCGTTCACGCCTGCGGTGGCGGGGCGTTACACGTTCTCGCTGCTAGCGGATTCCAGGAATGAGGTGTTTGAGCATGACGGGACGAGCAATGCGAGTGCCGAGAGCAACAACACGGCTACGGTGTCGGTGGATGCGACCCGAGATCTTTCGGTGCCATTAATCGAGGTGACGCCTGATGCTGGATTGCAGTCGGGCAATCGATTGACGATCCGGTGGACGGACCGGAACAACGGGAATCTGCCGCTGGGGACGCCGTTTTACGATCGGGTGACGGTACGGAATCTGACGACTGGTGAGAACCTGCTGGTGGAGGATCGGTATTATGATCCGGCTGCGGCTGGGAACGGGGTGATTGGCGCTGGTGAGAACCGGGTGCGTCAGACGGCGGTGAATCTGCCGGATGGACTGCGCGGGGTGGGCGTGATGCAGGTTGAGGTGATTGCGGATTTCCACGGGCAGGTTGCGGAGTATCTGGCTAGTGGAGGGGCGGAAGGGAACAACGGGGCGCAATTGAGCATTACTTCTGTGATTGCGCCGTATCCTGACCTGCAGGTGACGGGGTTGGCGCTGGCACCGGCGACGGTTTCGCCTGGGACGGTGGTCACGGTTTCGTGGATTGACCGGAATGAGGGGAATGCGCCGGTGCGGGGCAGTTGGTATGACCGGGTGGTGGCGGTGAATACGACGACGGGGAGCACGATCTCGGATCAGGTGCTCTACTACGATGTGGCGGCACCGGGTAACGGGGAACTGGCGGCGGCGTCCGGCAGATCGCGATCTGCGCAATTCACGGTGCCTAACGGGGCAGCGGGGCTTGGTCAGATCCGGGTGACGGTGACGGCTGACACTTATAACGGGGTGTTTGAGTTCAATGCGGGCGGTACTGGGGAGGCGAACAACGGAGCGGAGCGGACGGTGGCGAGCGCCAACGTGGATTTCACGGGGCCGGTGGTGAGCAATACGCAGTATAACGGAGCAGGTATCGCCGACGGCAGTGTGCTGACCGGTTCAGGCCGCATCAGTGCTGCGGTGGCTGATCCGGCTGGAATCGGTCGGGTCGAGTTCCATCTGCGCCCGCAGGGTGGGGCTGATGTGCTGCTGGGCACGGACAGCAATGGGAGTGACGGGTATTCGGCGGTATGGAACGCGGAAGCGGCCGCCAATGGGAACTATGTGTTTACGATCCGGGCGTTCGATACATTCAGCAACGAGACGGTACTAAGTCGGACGGTTTCGCTGGCTCTTGCAGCTCCGCCGGCGCCGGTGATCACGGTGCCGGTCAACGGATTTGAGACGAACCAGAGTCTGCTGACGGTGCGGGGGACGGCGGTGCCGTCCACGCAGGTGGTGGTGCGGCTCAACGGGGTGGATGCGGGGTCGGGGGTAACGGTTGGGGCGGACGGTGCGTGGCAGATTCCGGTGACGCTCGTGAATGGAGCGAACCAGATCGCGGCGCGGGCGAGCAATGCGGCAGGTGCGGGTCCGGTGTCCAACACGGTGACGGCGACACTGGATCTGACGGTTCCTAGCCCTCCTGGATCGGTGGCTGCGGTGTCCCGGGAAGACGGGCGCATCCGGGTGACGTGGACTGCTTCGGGCGGTCCGGGGATTTCCGGGTATCACGTTTACCGTTCGGCGGCACCGTTCAGTGATCCGGCTGGTCCGGGCGTGGTGCGGCTGACTTCCGCGCTGTTGGCGGCGCAGCAGTATGACGATACGCCAGCGACGGACGGCACGTGGTACTACCGGCTGACGGCGACGAGTGTTGCGGGCAATGTGAGTGTCCTGTCGGAGTCGGTGTCAGCGGTGAGTGACCGTTTGGCACCGGCGCTTGGAGCGGTTGTCTTTACGCCTAGGAATGCGGCGCACCTGATTGGCGGGCGATTCGGCACGGGGATTGTGGATGTTGATGTGCGTGTGAGCGAACCACTCAATGGCTTGCCGTTCTTCAGTCTGGTTCCTGCGAGTGGAGGATTCCCAGTGCCGGTGACGCTGCGTGAGGGTGCGGATCCGCTGCAGTATGGCGGGAGCTTCACGATCACTGAGGACACTGCGGCGGGCAGCTATCAGGTTTCGTATTCGATGCGGGATGCGAACAGCAACCGTGGTGCGGGAACCTCCCCGACGGCTGGGTTGGTGATCGATACGAAGGGGCCGGCGGTGGACGGATTGACGCTGAGTGCGACGGCACCGATTTTGAATGACCCGGCGAGTCCGGCGAGCATTGAGGTGACGCTGCATCTGGATGAGGTGTCGGCCGGGGTGCCGGAACTGCAGTGGAGTCTGACGAGACTGCCGGCCAATCTGACGGGGACGCTGGTGGATCTGGTTCCGGGGGTTGATGCGCGGTCGTGGAGTGGATTGATCACGCTGCCGGCGGGGGCGGGTGCGCCGGAGCCGGAGGATCTCCGGTTTTCGTTCCGTGGGTCTGACGACCTTGGGAATGAGGGGCGCGAGATCAAGGTGACCTCATCGTTCGAGGTGTATCAAGGGACGCTGCCGGCGCTGGATGCGCCATCCGGTTTCTCGGCGGTGGCGCGTGCTGGCGGTGTCGTGGACCTTGGGTGGAGCCGACGTAATGGTGCGTCGGGTTATCAGATTTATCGGTCTGCGGTCAATGGTGGGCCGGAGGCGCTGGTGTCACTTACGGTGATCAGCGACCCGGCGGTCCTGTCATTCAGTGACGTTCCTCGGGAGGATGGGGAATATCATTATGCGATCGCGGCGCTGCGGACGGCGAACGGGGTGACAGTGGCTGGGACGGCGTCTGCGCCGCCGGTGCATGCGACGGCGGACGAAGTTCCGCCTGCTGCGCCGCACGACATGGGGCTGACGCTCGCGAGCAACGGAATCCTATCGCAATGGCTGGCGGGCAGTCCGGCTGAGGTGGGGGTTCGCTATCGTGTGTATCGGGCTGGTGCGCCGATTGATTCGTCGGCGGGGCTGACGCCACTGACGACGACGCTGACTGCGACGCGTTATCTTGATCCGAGTCCGGTTCCGGCGCTGCGGTATTACGCAGTTGCTGCGGTGGATGCGGCGGGCAACGAGTCGGAGCTATCCAACAGTGCCTATCTGAACGCCACCCTGTGGGCGGTGAGTTCGATTACGGTGGAGAAGCCGGAGAGTGGCCCGCTGGCGTTGTCATGGGCGAATGCGTCGCCGGACATCAAAGGGTACAAGTTGTTTCTGGGGCCAGCCCTTGGAGGGACGCCGATGTCGCCGACGCTGCTGCCATCGCCGGCATTTACCGATCATGGGTATGTATCGGGCGATCGGCGGTACAGCATTGTGACCGTTGACAGTGCGGATGCGGAGAGTCCGTCGCGTTCGATTGTGCTTCCGGGGATTGAGTACTCGCTGATGCCGGATCAGACGGTGCGGCGTGGGTTGGTGAGTCGGCTGCGGGTGAGTGTGCGGAATCTTTCCGAGACTGAGACGCTGGCGAATGCGCTGGCGAAGATCACGCTGGCTGGGCAGGTGCACCAGTCGGAAGCGTTCAGCCTTGCTCCATTGGAGACTCGGGAGATCGGGGTAGTGGTGGGAGGATATGCGAGTCTGACGGATGCGACGGCCCCGGTGGCGTTGCGGATTGAATCGCGTCCGGAGGAAGGTGCGCTGCTGCGTTATCTGGGGAGCGGGACGGTGGCGGTTGCTGATGGTGGACTTTCCGCGGAGGTGATTCCCGGTAGGTTCACGCGCGGAGGGAATGGGAGTTTTCAGTTCAGGGTGCGCAATACGTCGACCGAGACGGTGGAAGTGGTGTCTGCGAAGAGCAGCGGCGGGGCTGATTCGCCGGATTTGCGTGTGAGGCTGATTGATCCTAACGGGAACGTGCTTTCGGGCAGGCAGTTGCGGATCAATGTCGGGCCGAGTGTGGTGACGGTGGCGGACGGGACGAGTGTGTTGCGGATGGCGCCGGGCGGGGAGTTTGTGTCTGATGCGATCGAGATTCCGGTGCCTGAGACTGGCGCGGCGCAGTTGACCGTGCAGATTGAGGTGGACCGCGCCTACTATCGGTACGGAAGGCCGGAGCAAGTGACTTCTCCGGGAACGACGGCGCGGGAGACGGCATCGCTGACGGACGTGAGTTACGAGGGTGTTATTGTGAGTGCGCTTCCTGCGGTTTCGAATGGAGATCAACCGGTGGTGATCACGGGGAGGGCGGTGGCGAGTCCGGGTGGGACGGTGCCGGTTCCGAATGTACCGCTGCGCCTGGGGATATCGTCGAGTGGGTTTGAGCGGGTGAATCAGGTGACGACGGATGATGCGGGGAACTTCAGTTTCCGGTTTCAGCCATTGGCGACGGAATCCGGGCGTTACAGTGTCTGGGTTTCGCATCCGGACCTGTTGCTCAAGACGGCGCAGGCGTCGTTTGTGATCAGCCGGGTGACGATGGAGCCTGGGTCAGCGTCGATCCGGGTACCGCGGAACTACACACAGCGGATCGTGCCGGTGATTCGGACGGGAGATGGAACGACTGCGACGAATTTGAGGCTTGAGCCGGACGGGGCGGTGCCTGCGGGGATTGCGCTATCGCTGGATGCCCGGGCATCGCTTGGGGGCGGAGAGAGCACCTCTCTGCCATTTACATTCATTGGTGACAGCACTGCTGCGGCGACGGGGAGCTTCCGGCTGCGGCTGGTCAGTGACGAGAACGCGGCTGGATGGGCCTCGCTGGTTGTTGAGTATGGACTGACGGCGGCGACGGCAGCGGCCACGTTCACGCCGAATGTGATCGATACCGGGGTGAATCCGGGAGGAGCGGAGTCGGAGACCTTCCGGATCCACAGTGTCGGGTTGGTGCCACTTCGGAATGTGCAGTTGGCCCTTGTGAGGATTGATGGCGGGGCGGAGCTGCCACCGCCGGCGTGGGCGACGCTTGCTGTGGCGCCGCTGACGGCGGAGATTCCTGTGGGTGATGAATTGCCGGTGACCTTGAATGTTCAGCCTCCTGGCGACACAGCGCCTGGCGATTACTTCTTTGATATCCGGTTCAAGGCTGCGAATTACAGTGATGTGAGCATTCCGGTGCGGGTGGTGATTACTGCATCGGGGACGGGCAATGCGATTTTCAAGGTGGTCGATCTGCTGACGCTGACACCTAATCCGAAGTATGTGGGTCCGGGGAATGCGCAGCATCCGGATCCGCTTTATCAGGGTGTGCTTGGTGCGACGATTCAGCTGCAGAGCGAGGATGTGGCAAGTTTTGTGCGCAGCGCGACGACGGACGGGTATGGTGAGGCGGACTTCCGGGTGGGTGGCGAGCCAGCGTTGCCGGCCGGCCGGTACAAATACCGAGTCACGGCTGACGGGCACGACAGCCGGACGGGAAGGTTGCTGATCCGTCCGGGAGTGACGCTTAGTGAGACGGTGCTCATTCCGAACCGTTTTGTGACGATTGAGTGGGACGTGGTGCCGATCACGATCGAGGATCGGTATGAGATTCTGCTGGAGGCGACTTTTGAGACGAACGTTCCGGCTCCTGTGGTGACGGTGAATCCGCCGATTCTGAATCTACCGGCGATGTGTGCGGGGAGTGTGTTCTACGGGGAGTTTGCGTTTACGAACCACGGCCTGATCCGGGCGAACAGCTTCACGTTTGTGCCTCCGGTGAGCGATGAGTACAACCAGTTTGAGTTGCTGGACGCGATCCCGACTAGCATTGATGCGAGGACGACGATTGTGGTGCCGTACAAGGTTACTAGCAAGAAGTCGTTCCCGGGGATTTTGTGCGGACCTGTAAGCAGTGTCGGCGATGGTAGCGGAGCTGGTACGGGCGGTGGTGCTGGTGGTGCTGGCTCCGGCTCTGGATCAGGGGCAGGCGGCGGAGCGGGAGCGGGTGGAGGCTCGGGCTCGGGATCTGGCGCGGGCGGCGGATTGGGTGCCGGGAGTGGATCTGGCTCAGGGAGTGGGTCTGGAACTGGGACAGGAACGGGAACAGGAACAGGAACAGGAACAGGAACAGGATCGGGCAGTGGATCCGGGTCCGGATCCGGCTCTGGAAGCGGGAGTGGTTCCGGGAGCGGGAGCGGCTCTGGAAGCGGTTCCAGTTCGGGGGATTGCATTCGCTATACGGCGTGTTTCAACTACACGTACAAGCACAAGTGTCCGTGGGGTGATGAAGTGACGAGCAGCGGAACGGTTTGCGCGAACTATGCGTATGGGAACTGCGGAGGAACGAGCGGGAGCTCTTCCGGGGGGTACTACTATTCCGGCGGGCCAGGATTTGGTGGCAGCGGTGGCAGTGGTGGCTGGGGCGGCTGGGGCGGTTCGATCAAGGGGAGCTCGGACGGTTGTTTCCCTGACTTCTTCGACTGCAAGAACCGCAATCCGATCGGCTGCTGGGTCAACTATGTGACGCGGCAATTCGAGGATGAAGCGCTTGACCTTGAGACGCTGGTGCCGGGGAGCGGCAATGTGGTGAACCGAGTGCGGCGTTTCTATCGGGACAACCGCTGGAACTTCGAGCATGTGGATGCGGCGCTGGTGATCAAGACTGACGGCAGTGGTCCGTCGGAGTTGAGTCACCTTGGGAGCAAGTTTTCTCCGGTCGACACGACGCGCCTTGAGTTCACGAACGGGCGTGACCGGATCCGCCGTGTGTCGGAAGGGTGGAAGCTCAATGCGGCGAATGGCAACTGGCGGGAGTTCGATGAGAACGGGCGGCTGCAGAAGTCCGGCCGTGATGCGGCGACCCTGCTTGTATACAATTACGACGGTGACGGGAACGTCAGCGGTCTGGGAGGGGCGGACGGCACGCCATTCCTGACATTCACCTGGTCTGGCGGCCGCCTTACCGGCGTGACGGACGTGCACGGCCGGACGGTCGGTTACGAGTACAACGGCAATCTGCTTTCGACAGTCACGGACAGTGAAGGGTTTGTGACCCGCTATTTCTACGACGGGGCCGGTCGGATGGACCGATACATTGATGCCACGGGGCTGACGCACCGGCTTGCCTATGATGGTGCCGGACATGCACTCTCGCTGCTGGACGAGGAGGGGAATGGCCGGTTGTTCAGTTATGATTACGACAAGCTGCGGCGCGAGTATTACCTTGGCGAGCAGTTCACGAGCGGGTTCCTGCGCGAGCGCTGGTACGACAGCGACGGGAACATCCGTCTCGGCAAGATCAACGGGCAGCTGGTCCGCGAGGTGACGCTTGTGGACCGGACGGAGACGCTGAAGTACGGTGATGGATCGGAAGTCGTGCAGGAGTACGACGAGAACGGTGCGATCCGCAAAGTCAGCATGCCTGACGGATCTGTACAATCGTACGAGTATGATCCGGTGACGCGGGCGGTGAGCAAGGCTGTGGATCCTGCGGGAGTCGTCACGCTCTACCAGAGGGATGCGCAGGGCAATCTGCTGCAGATGACCGAGGCGGCCGGATTGCCCGAGCAGCGCAGGACGGTTTTTGCGTACAATGCGGCCGGCAAGCTTGCGTCCGAGACCGTTACGATGAATGACGGACTTGGTGCGACTGCGAGCAGCTATACATATGATGCCGAGGGGCGGATTGAGACGCGGACGGACGAGATGGGCCAAGTGACCCGCTATCAGGAGCACGATGCGAACGGGTATGCGACGCGGGTGATCGATCCTGACGACCATGCGATGCGGTTTGTGTACGATGCGAGCGGTCGGATGAAGAGCCGGCAGGACGCGTTGGGCAACCGCTGGCAGTTTGAGTACGACGCGTTCAATAATGTGACGGCGACGATTGATGCGGCGGGGGGGCGTTCGGAGTCCTACTACAACATCGAGAACCTTCCGTCGCGCACGGTGGACGCTCTCGGGACGGTGACGAGCCTGATCAAGTACGGGCCTGATGGTCGGGTTGCGGAACAGCGGGATGCGGCAGGCCGCGTTTCGACCAACACGTACGACGAGTTCGGGCGCCTCTGGAAGAGCACGAATCCTTCGGGTGAGGTGATCGAGTACCGATACAAGGACACGGATCCGGAGGGATCCCGTCCTTCGGAGATCATGTATCCGACGTTCACGAGGAAGCTTGATTACAATTACGCGACGCGGCGGGTGACGACAACGGACTGGGTGGGTGAGACGAAGCTGAGGACGACGGTGCACGAGATTGACACCCGAGGCAATGTGGTGGCGATCACCGACAATGAAGGGCGCAGTCAGACCTTCGGTTACGATGCTCTGGGCCGGTTGACTCGTTCTGAAACAGCGGGAGGTCTTGTGGAGTTGTTCACATACAACCGTTTTGACCGCCTTGCGACCTACACGTCGCCTGACGGGAAGGTCTGGGAGTACGGCTACAGTGCCGACGGACTGCGTGTGAGCGAGACGTCGCCGGAGGGTCGGATCCGTCGGTTTGAGTACACTGATGCGGGCAAGCCGGAGCGGACCATTGAGCCCAACGGCGACATCGAGGTCATTGAGTATGACGCTGGCGGCCGAGCGACTGATTTTCAGTATTTTGCGGGGGCGGCACCTGCGACTGTGCAGAAGGCGGTGACGTTCACGTACGATGCGGACGGGCGGATCACGGGGTACACGACGACGGGTTCCAGCGCGGTGTATGGATACGACGCGAAAGGGAGGAAGACGTCCGAGACGGTGAACTATGGAGCATTCACGAAGTCGCAGAGCTGGACGTACAATCCGGATGACAGCGTGGCCACGCATACGAATGCTGCGGGAACGGTGATTGTTTACCGGTATGATGCAGGTGGACTGCTCGAGTCCATCGAGTTGCCAGGAGTCGGGCAGATCACCTACGGTTCGCGGTATGGTGGTCGGGTCGGGACGATTACGGTACCTGGGGGCGTGACGCAGAACTTCAGTTACGATCCGCTGCTGCGACCAACGGGGATGGCTCTGCGGAAGGGAGATGGCACGGAGATTTACTCGTGGTCTGAGGCGTTCGATGGATTGAATCAGGTGTCCGAGCGGACTGTTGACGGGGTCAGTGAGGCGTTTGGGTATGATGCTTCCGGGCGACTAACCCTTGCTGGCGGGACGGCGTTCACTTATGACGGCCGAGGCAACCGCAAGACCCGGACGGGAGTTCCGGGCACTTGGGAATACAGTGATGATGACGAACTGGAGGCGGCGGGAGGTGCGACGTTCGGGTATGACGCCCGCGGCAGCCGGACCAGCCGAGTCGGGGGCGGGGGTGATCACGGTTATGGGTATGACGCGCAGGGTTTCCTGACGTCTGTGGTGACTGCGGCGGGCAATGCCAGCTACCGGTATGATCCTTTTGGTCGACGGATTTCGAAGACGGTTGGCGGAGTGACGACGTATTTCAGCGCCAGCGATGATGGACTTGAAGCGGAGTTCGATGCGGCCGGCAATGAGATTGCGAGTTACGGGTATGATCCCGGTTCTGCGCATGGTCAGCGTGCCTTGTGGAAGAAGGTTGGTCCGGAGTATTACTGGTATGGATTCGACAAGCTTGGGACGCCTGTGATCATGGTTGATTCCGATGGAGTGGTGGTCTGGAAGGCAGTTTACGATGCATTCGGTGCGGCGACGATTGCGGTGGCGACGGTGGAGAACAACCTGCGGTTCCCGGGGCAGTATTTCGATGCCGAGACGGGACTGCACTACAACTGGCACCGGTACTACGATCCTGCGACGGGACGATTCCTGAGCCGGGATCCGGTGAGGGATGAGTACAATCACTTCCTGTATGCGCAGAACAATCCGCTGACGAAGTTTGACCCTGACGGGCTGCGGGCGAAGGTGAGCATCCCGATTCCCCAGAGTGGGGGGCTCTGCAAGGTTTACACCTCGCTGGACTTCTGCGAGTGCGGTGTGAAGTGCGGTGGTTCGCTCGGTTCCAGCAAGATCAAGAAGGCGGGATGCGAAGCGGCGATCGATGCGGATCTGTGCAACGGCCGCAACGGGAATGGTCCGGGTGGATTCCCGGCGCCCAAGGTCTGTGCGTCGGCTGGCTGCAAGATTGGTGACGGCACTTGCAAGGCGGAGTTGCTGAAGGCGTGCTACGATTTCAGCAAGAAGAAGGGCAGTGCCTCTGGACCTTCGCTCGGATGCAAGGGCAAGGGCCCCGGGAAATCGGAATTTGAATTCAAGACACCGCCGATCATCAAGACCGGTGACCGTGACGACTGGGGCTACTGAGAACATTCAACTGACCACATTATGAAAGCGATTCAGCGACTGCTGCTTCCCGCCATAGCCCTCTTTGCCGGACCGCTTCCGCGGTTGAGCGCACAGGATGTCTGCGCGCGGGTGAAGATTCAGATTGAGCAGGAGCTCACCTTCGAGCGTGAGGCTTTTGAGGCACGGATGACGATCACGAATGGATTGCCGGAGACTGGTCTGACGGATCTGACGGTCACGGTGAACTTTGCCGATGAGGCGGGGGAGCCGGTGATTGCGACCAGTGATCCGAACAATCTGGCGGCTCAGTTTTTCATCCGACTGCAGGATGGGAGCAGCATTCCGTCGTCGATAGCGTCCGGGGCTGCGGCATCGATCAAGTGGTTGATCATTCCGAGTGCCGGGGCGGGTGGTTCGCTGCCTGGGGGTGTGCGATATCTGGTGGGGGCGGAGGTGAACTACAAGGTGGGTGGGAGTCCTGAGAAGGTGACGGTGGCTCCGGATACGATTTCGGTGAAGCCGATGCCGCGGCTGACGCTGGATTATTTTCTGCCGTCGGAGGTGAATGGAGATGATCCATTTACTGCGTTCATTGAAGAACCGGAGCCGTTTTCGCTGGGAGTCCGGATCAAGAACACCGGGTTCGGGCCGGCGACGAAGTTGAAGATTGATTCGAGCCAGCCGAAGATTGTGGAGAATACGCAGGGGCTGCTGATAGCGTTCCGGCTGCATGGTTGTTCGATTGATGATCTGCCTGCTGCGCCGACGCTGCTGGCGGATTTCGGGACGATTCCTGGTGGGACTACGAAGACGGGGCGCTGGCTGATGACGAGCAGCCTTTATGGGCGGTTTATTGAGTTCAACGCGAGTTTTTCGCATGCTGATGATCTTGGCGGGCGGCTGACGTCATTGATCGAGAAGGTGAATGCGCGATTGATGGTGAACGACGTGCTGGTTGATCTTGCTGGCCGGGATACGGTTCGAGATTTTCTGGCGTACACGACTTCAGCGAGGACGGAATTGAAGGTGTGGGAGTCCAGCGGGGTGGAGACGGAGGTCAGTGATGTTTCCGCAGGTTCGGCGGTGAGTGGGTCGGGCAGTACCCATGTGGTGACGAATCCTGGTGCAGCGGGGTCGCTTTATCTGAAGAAGACAGATCCGAACAATGGGAGGCGGAAGATTGTGTCGGTCACGAGGGCTGACGGGAAGAGTCTGTCTCCTGTGAATTCGTGGCTGTCGAAGACGTACATTCCCGGTGCGCAGCGCTACAATTACTTTTTGAATGTCTTTGATACGGGCAATGCGGCTGGGCATGCCTATACGGTGGTGTTTGAGGATGTGGTGCTGGCGAACCGCAAGCCGCGGATGATTGATCCGGGGAACCGGATTTTTTCGGCTGGCGCGACGTTTGAGATGCTGGTGCTGGCAGACGATCCTGATGCGGATCCGCTGACGATTTCTGCGTCATCGCTGCCGCAGGGGGCGACGTTCACGAAGGTGAATGAAGGGGTGAGTGCGCTCCGGTGGGCGCCGACGGCGGCGCAGGTGGGTGATTACACGGTTGGGTTCACCGTTTCCGACGGGTTGCTGGAGGACCGGAAGAACATTACGATCACGGTGACGAGCGATCCGATTTCGATCGCATGGCGGTCGAGGATTTTCGGGCCGGATGGGAGGCCGTTTGAGATTTTCTTTACGGCTGACGACGATGGCGACGGGATGGACAACGGATTGGAGTATGCGCTGAACAAGGATCCGCGGAATGGTGACGAGAGTGCGATTGTGATGCGGATTGAGTTGAATGCGGCGGATGAGATGGTGACGACCCTGACATACATTCGGCGGACGGACGATCCGAACCTTGAGGTGGAGGTGGTGGGATCGGATTCGAGCCGGGATGCGGGGCCATGGGTGGTGCAGCCGCAGGCACCGGATCCGGATCAGGGGGGAGTGCCTGACGGGATGCAGCGGTGGAAGGCCGTGGACAGTGTGCCGATTTCTGCGAGCCATCCGCGGAGGTTTCTGCGGGTCCGGGCGAAGGTTGGGGCTCCTTGATGACTGAAAATTCAAAAGATCTGACTTATGAAAACGATTCCGCTACTGCCACGGCTGATTGCGATAGCGGCGGCAGCCGCTCCGGTTGGTGCCCAGACGACAGGGGGTGCGACGGCGCTCGCGATCAAGGGGGCCTCTGATTCCCGGCTTTCGCTACCATATCAGCAACCGAGAGTTGATGGGGGGACGGTGGCCGGCGTGACGGCGACGAGTCTTGTGCTAGCGGGGGAGACGTGGATTCCCGGGCAGTTCACGCGACAGGCGGATGGTACCGGGAAGGTGTGCTATGCGTTGTTTCTGGATGGGCCGCTTGAGGGGGTGTTTTACAAAGTGCTGAGCAACAATGAGGACACGCTGGTACTGGACACTGAGGGCGACAAGCTGAACGAGCACCCGCTGGGAGCGATTCCGTTCGGGACGCGGGTGGATATTGTTCCTTACTGGACGGTGGCGGAGGTGTTTGGGGCGGATGAGGCGTCGGTGCTGCTGGAGCCACGGGTTTCTCCGCTGTTTCCGACGGATGATCTGCTGTTGTATGACAACGGGCGGTCGGGAATCAACAAGGCGCCGGTGACGACGATTTACTATCGGAAGAACCAGGGGTGGCGGAGTGTGGCTGCGCCGTCTGACAGCAGTGCGGAGACGATACTTCCGCCTGGAGCGGTGTTCACGGTGCGGCGGCGGGGAGCCACGGATCTGGAGTTGATTAATTTCGGGGTGTACTACCGGCAGCGGCGAGCGGTGTTTGTGGCCGGGGGTGCGACGGAGGGGAACGATCAGTATGTGTCGCTGCTGCTGCCGGAGCCAGTGACGCTTGATGAGTCGAATCTATCCAACGGGGTTGTCCGGCCTTCTGCGAGTCCATTGCTGCGGGCGGATGAGGTCCTTGTGTGGCGTTCTGCGAATCCCGGGTTCAATCAGGCGCCTGACACGGTGCTTTACTACCGGCCTGCGATCGGGTGGCTCAAGGTAGGAGACAATACGCCGCTGGGCAGTTCGTTTTCGCTCGCTCCAGGCGAAGCGATCATCATCCGCAAAAAGCCTTCCAGTCCACCGGCTGACTGGCTGCAAATTCCACCTCCTTGAAGTTCATGATTCCGGCTTTGCGTTCATTTTTTGTTGTTCCTTCGGTGCTTGCTGCGGGTGCGGTGTCGCTTGAGGCGGCCAGTATATCCCTGAATATCTCGAGCGGGTTTCTGTTTGGGTCTGCGGGTCTGACGGTAGCGGACCGGCTACCGGTTTCGACGCTTTGTGTGCTGGTTGCCGATATGGATGGGAATGGATTTGATCCGGTTCCTGCCGGTGCGTTTGTGGGTGGGGGCGATCAACTGATCACGATCACGGATTTGGAGCATGATGTTTCGCTGGGGGGGACGCGTGCTTTTGACCTGAGTGCGGGGGGGGGCGGGACGCCGGGATTTTTCTCCCGGACGCTCAACATTGATCTGGCGCAGTTTGGCGGACGGACGGAAGCGGTGCCGGTGGCGTTGCGGTGGTTTCCGACGCTGTCTGCTGTCTCTGATTTTACTCCACTGATGTCCTTGCAGGGGACGCCGTATGGTGAGTTCAGCCGTGTGGTGCCTGCGTATCCGAATACTGATTCATGGATACTGCAGCTCAATGGCGGGGCGATTTTCGATCTGGATCCGCTGGCGACGTCTGAGTTTGGAGGGATTGATGCGGAGGCGTCGGCGATGGCGACGTACGTTGTGGTGCCGGAACCGGGAGTGGCAGGCCTTGCGGCGCTTGGGGTGGTGGCGGGGTGGCGGCGGCGAGTCAGGTGTGGCTGAGGAGGGGGCGGTGAGTTGGGGTGTTCCTGAGTGAGATTCAGGGACGTTCCAAATGGAGCGACGGGGTGTTCACTGGGATCTGGTCCGCGGATCCGGGTGACGGTGTGCTGTTGGTGAGGTTGTTTCCGGTGGGGATGGCGCTGAGTGCCGTTGTGTGGAGGGAGCTAGCTGCTGCGGGCGGGATGTGTGAGGGGTTGGTGCGTGGTTTTGGGGTCGAGTGTTAGGCGCGGCGGCGGGCTTTGGCTCGATCAGTCAGCTGCGTTCGGGTTCCTGCTTGATTTCAATCTGCAGCTGGCGCGGGACGAAGGTAAGCGTCACGCCCAGGATTGAGATCATCGCTCGCTTCATACAGGCCATAGCGGGACAGCTATGGTCTATATGAATGCATCTGACCGGATCCTTGACCTGGAGGTGGATGGCCGGGTCTTCGTGCCGGTGCGGCGGCAGATCGGGCGGGCACGGCGAAAGTCACGCACAGCGCCGCAGCGGGGGACTTCCGCTTTGCGCGGTAGCTATCCCTGTTTCGGTCACCTTCCGCTCCGCTGCCCACGCCCTGGGTGTCAGCTTCGCATATTCAGCGGCTCGCATTCCGGGCATTCTGGTGAACACGTCCCGGAGATACTCAAACGGATTGATCCCGTACCTCCGGCAGGCTTCTACCACCGTGAAGAGGATCGCGCTCCGCTCCCCGGCCTCGGCGGCACCAATGAAGAGCCAGTTCTTCTTGCCGACCGCAGTCGGCCGGATCGAGTTCTCCACTTCATTGTTATCGATCTCAATGCGGCCGTCCTCAAGATAGACCAGCAGGTCGTCCCACAAGTTGAGTGCATAAGCGCACGCCTTACCCATGGTGCTGCTTGGAAAATGGCGGCGTCTGGCCTTCCAGTTCTCAAGGATCTTCCCGATCCGGAGAACGATGGCCCGGCATTCCGAGGCCCGACTAGCAGCGCGCAGAGCTGGGCCTGCTCCCTTCTCCCTCAGCCTCGCCTCGATCTCATAGAGGCGGCCCATCAGCCTGACCATGAGTCCGGCATCTGCGCGCCATGCTCCTGTCTGGCTGGCTTTGAAGAAGTCGCGGCGCACGTGCGCCCAGCAGGCGGCAAGCCGGATGCGTTCCGCACGGGGGCGGGCATATGCCCGGTATGCCGAATACCCGTCACACTGGATCACACCCTTGAAGCTCTCCGGAACGATTTGTTCCAGCACGGCAGCCGCACGCTCCGTGCTCCAGTGAAACACGGTGTCGCCGTCCGGACGCTTGACCGTCCAGAAGTAGCCCTGCCGGGCTTTCCCTGTTCCGGGAGCCAGATATTTGATAACCGTCTCGTCGATCTGCACATATCCATCTCCCCACATTCCGCCGAGTATCCGCTGATAGATTGGCCTGAGCCAGAGTGCCGCAAGGTCAAGCCA
>CANHUG010000003.1 GCA_947462995.1 Verrucomicrobiales bacterium
GCGCCGCCGCCGTCGAGGACGCGGTGGTCGAAGCTGAGGGTGAGTTCGGCGATGGTGTGTGGCTGGAAGGAGCGGGAGGGTTCGTCCCAGACTGGTTGTTTGGCACCTGCGCCGAGGCCGAGGACGAGGTTTTGTTCCGGGAGGGGGATGGGGGTGGCCCAGAGGATGCCGAAGGTGCCGTAGTTGGTGATGGTGGCGATGCCGAGGCCGCGGGCTTCGGGCGGGAGGCGTCGGTCGCGGGCGGCGACGACGAGTTGATTGTAGTGGACGACGAGTTCGGAGAGGGACTTGCGGTCGACCTCGCGGACGATGGGGACGAGGACGCCGTCGGGGACTTCGACGGCGAGGCCGAGGTCGATGGCGTGGGGGTGGACGATGCGTTTGCCGACGAGACGGCCTGCGGCGGCGGTGTTTTCCGCGAGGGCGAGGGCGAGGGCCCGCATGGCGTAGAGGGCTGGGCCGGGTCTGGGTTCGGGCTGACGGCGGCGGTGGGCGAGGAGCGGGTCGAGATTGACGGCGATGCCGACGGTGGCGAGTGGGCGGGTCCATGAGCGGCGCATGGAATCGGCGACGGCGATGCGCATGGGGCTGGCTGGCGTCATGCGGTGGGATTCGAGCTGCGTCATGAACGACTCGAAGTCTTCGACGGTGACGCGGCCGCCGGCGCCGCTGCCTGCGACGGCGGAGAGGTCGGCGGCGTTGAGGCCGAGTTCCTGCATGCGGACGCGGAGTCGCGGGGAGATGTAGCCTGCGCCGGAGGCGTTGGCGGGGACGGGGAGGCCGGAGAGTGTGGGTTGGACCTCGCGGGGGCCGCCTTCGTGGATGGCGGCGGCCTGGTCGAGTTTGAAGTGGAGGTTGGCGGGTTCTTCGGAAGGGTGAGGGGGATCGGCGTGGTGGGCGGCGGTGTCCTGAGGAGGTGGGCCGACGGGTTCGAGGCCGGCGCGGGCGGCTTCTTCAGCGGTGACGTTGAGGTAGCCGAGGGTGGCTCCGACGGGATAGCTGTCGCCGATGCGGCAGTGGAGTTCTGCGATGGTGCCACTGCAGGGGATGGTGACGCTCATGGTGGCCTTCTGGGTTTCGACCTCCATGATTTCCTGGTCAGCCTGCACGACGGCGCCGGGAGCGGCTTCGAGGCGCACGATGGTGGCTTCGGCGATGGATTCACCGAGTTGCGGCATGAGGATGGGGATGCGCATGGGGAGAGGGGAAGGAGTCAGAAGGCGAGCAGCTCGCGGAGGGCGGTGGCGATGGCGGCTGCGGTGGGGCGGTGATTGGCCCAGAGGTTAGGGTGATAGGGAATGGGGGTGTCGCGGGCGTTGAGGCGGCGGGGCGGGGCGTCGAGGAGGTGGAAACCGTCGGCGACGACGCGGCTGACGACTTCGGCGCTGACGCCGCCCCATGGGAAGCTTTCGGCGACGGCGAGGAGACGGCCGGTGCGGGCGACGGAGGCGAGGATGGTGTCGGTGTCGAGGGGTTTGACGCTGCGGAGGTCGACGACTTCGATTTCCCAGCCGTCGTGGAGGAGATCGTCGGCGGCGCGAAGGCTTTCGTGGAGCATGGCGCTGCAGGTGACGACGGTGGCGTGGCGGCCGCCGCGGGCGATTCTGGCTTTGCCGATAGGGAGTCGATCCGTGGGCAGGGAGTCTGCCTTGAGGTGATAGTAGAGGAACTTGTGTTCGCAGAAGATGACGGGGTCGTCGAGGGCGACGGCGTCGAGGAGCATGGAGTAGGCGTCGCCGACGGTGGCGGGGGTGAGGACGATGAGGCCGGGGTAGTGGGCGTAGAGGCTTTCCATGCTCTGGCTGTGGAACGGGCCGCCGCCGCTGGTGCCGCCGCTGGGGAGGCGGATGACGAGCGGGCAGGGGACGCCGGTGCGCCAGAAGTGGGTGGCTGCCTGATTGACGATCTGGTTGAAGCCGATGCTGGAGAAGTCGGCGAACTGCATTTCGACGATGGGGCGCATGCCGCTGATGGCTGCGCCGACGGCCATGCCGACCATGGCGTCTTCGCTGATGGGGCTGTCGAGGACGCGGCCGGGGAAGTCTCGGGCGAGGTTCTTGGTGGCTTTGAAGGCGCCGCCGAAGGTGGCGATGTCCTGGCCGTAGATGAAGACGGACGGGTCGTCGCGCAGGGCCTTGGCCTGAGCTTCGCGGATGGCTTCCAGATAAGTGATGCTCACGTCCCTTTACCCTCGCCCCGCGGGAGGCTGCGGTTCAAGCCGGAAAAGCGGGTCGGGGCGATGATCCGGGGGGTGGTGGCAGGGGAATGGAGAGGCAGAGGAATGCGGGTGGGGAGAGGAAGAGGCAGGGGAATGGGAGGCAGGGGAATGCGGGTAGGGAGAGGGAGAGGGAGGGGCAGGGGGATGCGGGTGGGGAGAGGGGGGATGGTGGCATCGAGGCCCCCGTTTTGCGATTCGCCCGATGAGAATGGATGTCGGTTGGGGAATGACGGGGAATGGGATAATCGGGCAGACCTCTTCGGGGGTCGGAAAGAAAGGGCGGCCAGAAACACTTAAGGTTTCTGACCGCCCCGCTAAGGTGATTCCACGTTATGCGGTGGATTCATCGGACACGTCATACTCCGGGCAACCTTTCTCGTCGGATATTTCTTCAGGGGGATCTTCAGGGGGATCTTCATCGTCGCTTTGGCTCATGGGGAGTTTTGGTTTTGGGTTTGTATGTGGCTTGTCGCCACTCCTTCAATAACCCTTCAACGGACGCCTGCAATGCATTTTCTAGCGTTTAGTATGCATCAAGGCAACAATTTCTTGCAACGGAGATAATCCTTGCGCTGTACGGATTTCATGCGTACAGCTTCTGATGAATCGATCTGAATTGACGGTTAAAGCTCTCCAGCTGCGCTACGGCGACCGTCGTCTTAAAAATTATGAAGTTGCTGACGAGTTGGGACTGAAGGCATACGAGGTCTCTCGCTTAATCGACGCTGCGTGGAAATCTGGGGTTGTATCCATCCGAATAAATCAAGAAGGACTGGTCTCAGAAGACGATTTTGCCTCCGCTTTTAATCTAAATTGGGTCCGCTTTGTGGAAACCGTGGATCATTACACAGAACAGAAGAAGATCTTGGGTGAAGTGGCAGCTACCGAATTTGAACGCATAGTCCGCGCCGAGCCCCAAACGATAGCGCTTGGTGGTGGCGATAGTCTTCACCAAATGGTGCGGTCTCTTAAGTCTCGCTCAAGAGCCATTACGCTCGCCCCTCTCGCTCTCATTTGTCGGTCCATATATGGGAGGTCTTTCGATGGTGCGTTTGTTACCATGGAAGCAGCATCAATCTCTGATCCAAGCCAATGCCGTGCGCGGGTTTGCGCCCTTCCGCCGTTATCTCCGGATAACGCAGAGGCGGCCATGCAGTTCACGGAGAGACTCTTTCACGAGAATTCTGAAGTGAGGGCTGTTTTTCACGAGGCATTACACGCAAGCGCCATGTTTTTTGGAGTTTCCAATTACGGCGCCGAACCAGCCATTGCCGAAGCTCATGAGCGAGTGGGCATTGGCAAGGCGGATATAAGCGCGATGCGCGCGGTCGGCCATTTAAACTTCTCTTTCTTCGATGAAAATGGGGCTGATGTGACGACACTCCTTGCGAAGAAGAAAAAAATTAGAATATCATCCTCACCCAGTGATGCGCTTTACCCTGTAGACTCCAAAGATCGACATCCATTTCTTGCCGCCGTAAGTCTCGACGCCATCAAGAGAGCAGCAGAAAACAAAAAACGTGATGTTATTTTGGTTGCTGCGGGGGAACACAAACGCCATGCAATTTCTGCTGCGCTGAATGCGGGCGTGGCGAACGCTGCAATAATTGACCTTGAAAACGCCCGGCAAATTTATCGGGAAAAGCTGCTTCGCTTCCAAGGAGTAGGACGCCTAGACAAGCCCGTGGGTCCTTGATCAATGCCCAAGAGGGGCATAAGTCGACAGGACGCTTCGGGCGGCGGTGCGGGGAATGGGATGATCGGACAGACCTCTTCGGGGGGACTGATTCATCGGGCAGGTGGGCGCAAATGATTTCATCTATCGTTGGCCGATTCATCTTCACTATCCAATCCTGCCATTCCTCCGCCACCTCCTGCATCGCCGCCACCGCTGCGCTGTCCACCGCCCCCGGCGCGTCCACTACTGTCCTCGCTCCCGCCCGATTTGCTTTTTCCCCCGGAATTTTGCGGCCGGGTCGGTCCTTGTCTGGGAATTCGGAGATCTGTCGGGATGGGTTCGAGATCGAGAGCTTTGCGAATAAAATGCCGCAGCGAGATGACAAGGTCGTGTGTCGGTATATGGCGACCCTCCACCAGTTCCTGCGCGGCGAACGCTGCCAGACGCAGCTGTTCCTCTGTCCCGAGAAGAATGATGTCCGAGAGCGCCGATTCAACCGCATCGCGCATGCGCCGGCTCCGGTCCGAACTGGGGACGACTTCGACTCCCGAAGCACCGGGCAGCTGACGCAGTTCACGGAGGTGAGCAGGGTCCACTGAGAGATCGCCTGTGAAAGAGCCTCCAAGCGTTTTGTAGGCGGCCATGAGAAGGCGAAGTCGCTCGTTGATCTGTCGGTTGGCCCGCTCGCGGCGCTGTTGGACCGTGGCCATTATCAGAAGGCGAATCCCCACTCCCATCACCGTCACCAGGGTGATCGCGAGGAGGGTGGAAAGAAAACCTTCGCCCGAGCTGAAATCGAGACTTTTCATGTGGCCACTGTCATCGAGGCGGGATCGTTCTGAAAACGGGTTTTGAATTCATCAGGATCCACGATCTACGACTCCGACAAGGCGGAACGTGGGGTCAGGCGACATCAATGATTGGGACAATCGGATAGACCTCTTTGGGGGATTGGGGGGCCGCCGACCGGCGGGAGACAGATAGCCGACTGGCTGGCAGTAGGGCGAGCGAAGGGCGGTTAAAGCCGCGAGTTTTGTGGTTTGGGAGGGGTGGTTGTCGCATTCGGGCGGATTGATTCGATTCGCCAGCGTTTGTTCCCGTTACCAGAGCACACCTTGCTTATACTCACGCCCTCTATCATCAACCAAGATGGAATCGACTCTCAGTTAATCCAGCTGACGAAGGAATGAGTGTGGTTGTGAGCCATCGATTTAAGATTCTTGTATTTCACAACGGCGGAGTTGTTTAGGGGCGGACGTCAAGGCTCAGACGACGGCGGAGCCGTGGTCTGCGCCGTCGTATTCGGCGCGTGCTTCTGTTTACGATGCAAGATATATGTCTGGCGGTTGTTCTCAGGAAAGGAAATCTCCTTATCTTCGTATCCACCGGCTCCGAGCAGGTAAGGCAGCCCGGGTGTCATGTCGTAGAGCGCAAGCCGACCTCGGGAGTCGGTGCTGTTCGCGGAGGGGGCGTCTCTTTGGAAGATCATGTTGCGAAGCAACATCGGATAAGGTGCCCGCACTCCCGCCCCGCGGATGGGATTGCCGTGATCGTCGGTGACGACTATCGTCCGATGGGGAATCGAACGGCATCCGGCTACAGTTATCGCGAGGAAAGTTAACAGTAGCAACTTGATCATCGTTTCTTGGGAGGACGGTTCGGATTAGGTGAAGTCGGGAGGGAGGCGTCGATGACAGGACAGGTGGTGTGCGAGCCTTTGGCTGAATCGGTTTTGATAGCCGGTGTGGTCATTTTGGCGTTGGCGTGAGAAGGTGAGCGAAGTTTTGGTCGGCGACCATGCGAGCGAACTCCTCTGGGCTAAGTGTGACGCCGGCCTGCTGTGCCCGCTGTTGGTTTGCAGCCCACATCCGGCGGAGAGACTCGTCCAAGGAGTCGTCGAGGTGAAGTGTGGATCGGAGAGTGGCACACCAATCTGTGCCACCACCGAAGACACGCTGAGTGGCAGACGCAGCCAACTGATCCTTGTCTGGCGCGAGGGTGCCGATGGCGCTCAAGACGTAGTTCTCGAGCAGGATCAGCAGAGGACGGCCGTTGTAACGGCTAGGAGGTGATGATGGCTCGCTTGTCTTGCGGCGTCCGGGAATGAAATCAAATAGGCCCATGGTTCTTTTTCGGATGATATCACCAGGAGGGATTGCCGTCAAACTGGGGGGTGGGTTGGGTTATGTGGGGGGGAGACGGGGCGGGGATGGCTTGTTATGGGGTGTGGGGGACAGGAATGTCCCCCTCCTTTGGCGTGTGGGGATGAGGACGTGAGGGAGCACGTCCCTACCTGGTGCGTGGTGAGGAGGACCTTGGCGTGTGGGGATGAGGGGCTGGCAGGCGCACTTCGTGCGCAGGGAGAGCTGTAATTCTGACAGCAGTCCAGAGCCTGCGGCTGCTGGTTCGGAGGGGGGCTTGAACGGAGAGGGGCCGATGGGTTAGGCCTGGTGTTTTTCCTGAGGAGGGGCGGGGCGGCGGCGGGATTCGGGGCGTGGGGCGAGTTGGGGTGCGGGGGTGGTGTGGTGGCCGTCGCGGACTTCGAGGAGGACGCGGGTGAAGTCTTCCATGGAGGCGACGCGGAGGGCTCCGATGCGGTTGAGGACCTGGCTGTAGGCGTCGGCTGACTGGCCTCCGATGATGATGGGGACCTCGTCTGGGAGGAGACTGCGGAGACGGACCATCTGGTCGGGGAGGTCTGGGTCGTCGGCTGGGTAGATGATGCTGAGGGCGACGGCGCGGATGTTGTTCATGATGACGGCGCCGACGATTTCTTCTGCGGGGAGGGAGGGGCCGAGGTAGGTGACGTTCCAGCCGGATTTGCGGGCGAGGCCGGCGGCGATGGTGGCTCCCATTTCGTGGAGTTGGCCGGCAGGGGTGGTGACGAGGAGACGTGGGGCGGATTCCGGGGTGTTGACCGGGCGGAGGGTTCTGGCGAGATAGTCTTTGATGGCGCTGGTGGCGCAATGTTCCTGGGCGGCGGTGATTTCGCCGCGTTGCCAGTCGGCTCCGAGCCGATGGAGGAGCGGGACGAGGAGACGTTCGAGCATGCCGGAGTGGCCCATGGCGAGCATGGATTCGTCGAGTGTGCGTTCGAGGGAAGGGATGTCGTAGGAGCGGATGGCTTCGATGGCGCGTTCTCCGAAGGTGGCGGCGTCGACTGGGGTGGAGAGACGGCCTTGTGGGAGGGGAGCGCCGGGGAGGTCGCCGAGGCGGTCGACCATGGAGCGGAGTTCCGGGGTGGGGAGACGGGCGATCTGGCCGATATTGAGGCCGGAGCGGGTGAGTCGGGCGAGCATGGAGAGCCGGTCGACTTCTTCGTCGGTGTAGAGGCGGCGCTGGGTGAGGCTGCGTCCGGGTTGGACGGCGGCGTAGCGTTTCTCCCACATGCGGACAAGGTGAGGGCTGAGCCCTGTGCGGAGGGCGACGGCCTTCATGTTGTGGAGAGGTTCCATGGGATTGGCAGGGGAGAACGCGGGAGATTGTGGAGGAGAATGGGTGATGGGGAGGCGGGATGTAAATATGAACCTGCCGTAGATGATTGCCGGGAACAACGACTGGGGGAGGGGAGGGGATGCTCCGAGAGCGCGGGTGGTGGGT
This sequence comes from Verrucomicrobiales bacterium, assembly GCA_947462995.1. GTDB lineage: Bacteria > Verrucomicrobiota > Verrucomicrobiia > Verrucomicrobiales > V1-33 > V1-33. The sequence goes on from CANHUG010000003.1 coordinate 7,497, forward strand.
CCGGGTTTGTGCTGATTGACGGAAAGGGGTGGAGGGATGGTGGGGCGGGGCGATAGAATGGGGGGATGCGGGATTTCATTCTTGGGACGGCTGGGCACATTGACCATGGGAAGAGCACCTTGGTGGAGCGGCTGACGGGGACGGATCCGGACCGGTTGCCGGAGGAGAAGGCGCGTGGGATGACGATTGACCTTGGGTTTGCGCGATTGGTGCTGGCGGATCCGGCTGGGGGGGAGTTTGAGGTTGGGGTGGTGGATGTGCCTGGGCATGCGGATTTTGTGAAGAACATGGTGGCTGGGGTGGGGCGATTGGATGCGGTGCTGCTGGTGGTGGCGGCGGATGACGGGTGGATGCCGCAGACGGAGGAGCATGTGCAGATTCTGGAGTATCTGGGGGTGAGGCGCGGGGTGGTGGCGCTGACGAAGGCGGATGTGGTGGAGGATATCGGGCGGGTGGTGGAGGAGGTGCGGGGGAGACTGGAGGGGACGGTGTTTGCGGGGATGCGGGTGGTGCCGGTGGCGGCGTTGCGCGGGGAGGGGCTGGGGGAATTGCGGGAGGAATTGGCGCGTGTGCTGGCGGGGGTGCCGGAGAGCGGGGAGGCGGGGAAGCCGCGACTGCCGGTGGACCGGGTGTTTTCGCCGGTGGGGATTGGGACGGTAGTGACGGGGACGCTGGGTGGCGGGGAATTGGGGCGCGGGGATGAGGTGGTGGTGCAGCCGTCGGGGGAGCGGGTGCATGTGAGGGGATTGCAGCGGCATTACCGGCCGGTGATGCGGGTGGGGTCGGGGAGTCGGGTGGCGGTGCAGTTGTCGGATGTGGGGGTGGGGGAGCGAGGGGTACGCGGGGTGGTGGGGCGCGGGGACACGGTGGCGCTGTTAGGGATGGGGGAGGCGCATGACACCTTGGATGCGTTGCTGGTGATGACGGCGCGCGGGGACGGCGGGGAGCGGCGGTTGCGGCACGGGCAGCGGGTGGTGTGGCACCATGGGAGTGCGGAGGTGGAGGCGCAGGTGCTGCTGCAGGGTGAGCGGGAGTTAGTGGCGGGTGGTCGGGTGGTGGCGCAGTTGAGGTTTGAGGAGAAGGTGTATGCGTTCAGCGGCGATCGGTTTGTGGTGCGGGATGCGGCGCGGCGGCGGACGCTGGCTGGGGGAGTGGTGCTGGATGCGGAGGCGGAGCGGGCGAGGTTCCGGGATCCGAGGTTTCAGGTGTGCCGTGCGGCGTGGGGGGAAGCGGCGGACTATGTGGAGCGGGTGGTGGCGGCGCTGCTGGAGCGCGACGGGGCGCTGGAGCGGAGAGGATTGCTAGTGAAGAGCCGGTGGAGTGCGGAGGAGATTGCGGGAGCGGGGATGGCGCTGGTGGCGAAGGGTGTGGCGGAAGTGGCGGGCGGGTGGCTGGTGGGGTCCGGGTGGTGGCGGGAGCGGGTGGGAGTGGCTGGGGAGATGGTGCGGGCGTGGCACCGCGGGCATCCTGAGCGCGTGGGGATGGATGCGGCGGAATTTCAGCGAGGGTTGGTGGCGCTGGTTCCGGACGAGCGGCTGGTTGGGGGATTGGTGGCGGCGCTGGCGGAGGTGGGGTTTATCCGGAGCGGGAGGTATGTGAGGCATGTGGCGCATCGGCCGGAGTTGCCGGGGCCGCTGGTGGCGGCGGGGAAGCGATTGCGGTCGCTGCTGGCGCTGAATGCGGTGGAGCCGCCGGGGCCTGGGGAACTGGTGCGGGATGCGGCGGATCGGCAGGCGCTGCAGTTTCTGGTGGAGACTGGGGAGGCGGTGGTGCTGGATCCGAAGGCGGTGATTTCAGCGGAAGGGTTGGCGGTGCTGACGCGGCGGATTGAGGGGCAGTTGCGGGAGCGCGGGCGGGCGACGGTCGCGGAATTGCGGGACGGGACAGGGACGACGCGGCGGATTCTGATTCCGCTGCTGGAGCGGCTGGACCGCGAAGGCGTGACCGTGCGCGACGGTGACTGGCGGCGGCTGAGGGACGGCTGAGGGCGGTTGAGCCGCGGGGATTACTTGGAGGCGCGGGGGCCGCCGAGGATTTTCTCGATGCGGACGCCGACGGCGTCTTCGAGGGCCATGAGGGCCTTATTGTAGTCGGCGTGGGCGTCGGAGCGGCCGATTTCCATTTGCTGGGCGAGGTCGGCGAACTCGTATTTCATGCGTTTCGGGCGCGTGTAGTCGTTGATGTCGACGGTACTGGCTTCGAGTTCGGCGATGGATTTGGAGGCGTCGGAGGCCTGGTCGCGGAGGGCTTTTTCGTAGCCGTCGAGTTGGGCGGAGGATTCCTTGAGGCGACGGATGGCGAGGGAGATTTCGGATTCGATGCGCTGGCGGTGGCGGCTGATCTGCTGGGCCCACGATTTGGCTTCTTCGGCGAAGGCTTTGTCGCGTTTGTTGATGCCGAGCCAGTTGAAGATGGGGAGTTCGACGGCGACGCGGACGAGGAACTGGTCCTGCTGGCCGGTGCGGCCGTCCTGCCACTGACGTTGCCAGCCGCCGTCGACGAAGGAGGCGAAGGGGACGCGGGCGGCGCGTTCGACTTTCATGCGGGCGGTGGCGATGGCCTGGCGGGCGCGGCTTTCGAGGACATCGGAGCGGTAGATCATGGCCATGTCGGTGAGCCATGCGGGGTCGAGGGCGGTGGGGTCGACGACGCGGCGCGGGGAGCCTGGGCCTGCGAGGATGCGGTCTGGTGAGGAGAGACCGCAGAGAGCGCCGAGCCAGTCGCGGGTGCGGGAGACGTCGTTCTGGAGTTCGCGGATGTCGATGAGCGCCTTGTGGATTTCGATCCGGGCGCGGGCCTTATCCATGGCGAAGGCCGGCTGGTTGAGTTTTTCGAGTTCCGCGTGGAAGTCGCGATAGCCTTCGCGGCGTTTCTGCTGGGTGGCGAGCTGGTTTTCGAGGGCGGCGAGGTCCTGGATGAGGCCACGGACTTCGCGGACGAGCTTGTCTTCGTCGGCGAGGTACTCGGCTTCGGCGAGGGAGATTTCTGCGGCGGCGCGTTCGAAGAGGGCCTTGCGTTCGACTGGGTTGGGGAGGTTGAAGCGGAGGAGCATGCCGAACTGGTCCTGATCGGTCCAGTTTGGGGAGGCGACGGATTCGTTGGAGCGGCTGACGAGGCGGCGCTGGACGGATTCGTTCTGGCCGTCGCGGCGGGTGGCGGAGCCGAAGGTATCGGATTCGGTGCGGGTGCGGGTGCCGTTGGCGCGGTCTTCGCGGACCTCGTACGTGTTGGTGGTGATTTTGTCGATGCCTGCGCCGGGGGTGACGCGGCGTTCGATTTCGCGGTAGCGGCGGACGGAGGAAGTGCCTGAGGAGAGGTCGCTGGTGGATTCGCCGTAGCCGAGTTCGCCGAAGGAGGCGAGGGAGGAAGTGGAGTCCGAGCCGTTGAATTGCTCGGTGGTGCTGATTTGTTCCCGGGAGGTTTCTGTGAACGGGATGCGGACCATGTCATCATCCTGCCATGCGTAGCTGAAGCGGAGTTCCGGGTTTTTCCAGACGACGGCGGCGCGGCGCTGGGCGTGGGCGGCGATGATGGAGACGCGGCGGCGTTCGAGTTCCGGGCTATTGGCGATGGCGAGGAGGATGAGGTCGTGTTCAGCGAGGGGCCCTGCGGAGGGGACCATGGCGATGAGGGCGTCTGCGGAGGGGACCTCGGTGGCGGCGGGCGCGGGAGGGGTGGGGGCGGGGGCCTTGGGTTTGGCGGCGGCTGGTTTTGGGGTGGGGGCAGCTGGCTGTGGGGCTGGCTGGGCGGGCGCCGGCTTTTTGGGATGGCGTTTGAAGATTCCGGCGGTGGAGACGGCGGTGGAGGCGAGCAGCAGCGCGGCGGCACTCGCGGTCAGAGGGAATCGGGTCATCGGAGAAACGGAGATGGTGAGCGCTGGGGAGACAGGAAAAGGGATGAGGAGGCTTGCGCGGAGGACGCGAAGCCGGGCGATGCAAGCAGGAAACCGGAGACGGTGCAAGCTTCACTTCCACGCGCCCGCAAACCGGATGATCCGGGTGGAGGATGATGTAGTGGGATGAAGCGAGTCTGAAAATGGGGAAAATTTCAGGAGGGGAGGGGCTGGAGTGAGGCGATGAAGCGGGTGGGGTCGTCCGGGGAGAGGACGGCGGTGCGTTTATTCCAGCGGAGGATGACGGCGCAATGGGGGTCGGTGACGAAGGCGCGGTAGGAGCGGAGGGAGCGGTTCCAGTACCAACCGGACCATGAGAAGCAGCCGCCGATGCCGAAGGTACGGAGACTGCCGCGCATGGCGCGGGGGTCAGCGGTGGCGGCGGTGAGGCCGGTGGTGGGGAGCCGGACGTTCCAGAGGAGGCGATGGATGATGATGGCGTCCTTGGTGATGGAGTAGCGGCGGATGGTGGAGAGACTGCAGGCGAGGATGAGGGCGGAGAGGAGTGGGGCGGCCCATGGGAGGGCGGGGCGGCCGACGAAGGCTGCGATGGTGAGCGCGAGGGCGATGGCGATGCCTGTGAAGGTGACGGCCTTGAGGGTGGTGCACCATGGAGCGCGGAATTCGGAGGGGAGCGGCATGGATTGGGTGGGTGGGTGGAAAGAGAAGCGCCCCGGACGGGGAGACCGGCCGGGGCGCGAGAGAGGAGAGCGAGGGTGCCCTTGATTATTTGGTCGCTGCAGGAGCTGCGGCTACGGCTGCGGCTGGAGCGGTGACGACAGGGAGGGGCGGGGCGATGGCGTCTTTGATTTTTTCGAGGCCGCGGTATTGTTTACCGTTTTTCTCGACCATGCCGCGGGAGACGAGGTTCTGGAGTTTTTCGTAAGCGCGGAGTCGGAGCATTTCTTCGCCGCCGCTGACGGCGTTGCGGAGTTTGAGATTTTCGTAAACGGCTTCAAAAAGGTCATTGAACTCGTAGATTTTCTTCTTCATCAGTGCTGCGACCAGTTCGTCGGTAACGTGATCGGGCAAGCGGCGGGAAAACCTTGTTCGTTTTGTGGTAGCCATAGGGAAGGAGGGTAGCACAAGGTGACGATTTTGCGACTGTTTTCGTTAAAGCAGAGCAAGTATTCTCAGAACTGAAAAGGCTGAGTGGAAGCGGGAGATGGGGGCGACGAAGGGGAGACGGGTGATTTCTTACTTTTGGGAATGATCAGGAGGAGTTGATGGTTTCGGGGTGCGTTTGGGGACTCGTTGGGGTGTAGAGGGTTTGGGGGATGGAGATGAGGATGGATTGGGGGGTGGATTGGAGGAGCTTGCTGGCGGGAGGTTTTCGAAGAAGGGGGAGGCATCTGAGCCGTCGTCGAAGGAGCCGATGCCGCGGACGCCTTCTGAGGAGACTTCGAAGGCTTCGAGGCTGCAGGGCCATGTGGATTTCTGGTATTCGTCGATGACGCGTTTCCCGAATTCCTGGAAGCCGCTGAAGTTGCGGGGGAAGACGTAGAGGGTGAAGCGGTCTGGTGCGAGGACGACGAGTTGATCGCCGAAGGGTTTACGGAACTGGGCGTGGAATTCCTTGCAGAAGAAGACGGAGGCGGTGAGGTGGCTTCTGGAGCGGAGGGTGGCGTAGAGAGGTTCGCCGGCTTCGTTTTTCTCGATGCTGGGGGTGAGGGAGCGGAGGTGGCGAGCGGCGGCGGCTTCGGCGTCGCGGCGGAATTTGTCCCATGAGAGGCCGGTGGCGGCGAATTCTTCTTTGGAGAGGTGGACGATGCCGAGGTCGTCTTCGCGGGCTGGGATGAGGACGGTGAGGCGGGCGCCGGGGATGGGTTTGGCTAGGGAGGTGCGGAGGGAGGCTGGTTCGACGGCGAGGCAGCGTGGTTCCCGGGGAGGTTTGTCGGGTGCGGCGGCGGCGAGAGAGGGGATGAGGAGGGAGAGGAGCAGGGCACGCATGGTAGCGGGAGCGGGAGTGTGGGAGAGGCCCGGCTTACGGATGGCAGCTTCTGGTTTTTGGGAAAGTGTGAAGAGACGGCGGTTTATGGGGGTGAGTATGGGACGGGCTTGGTGTGGAGGACGTGCGGGAGCACGTCCCTACCTTGGCGTTCAGCGGCGGCGGCTGGGGCGGTCGTCGGAGTTAGGGCGGCTGGGGCGATTCCGTGGGGAGACGTCCTGGCGGGCGATGGTGACTTGGCGTTCCGGGGCGAAGCGCCGGGAGTTGGAGGATTGTTCTTTGGAGCGCTGGCGTTCTGCGGCTTCGCGTTGTTGTTCAGCGGCGCGTTGACGTTGCTCGGCTTCGCGTTGTTGTTCAGCGGCGCGTTGACGTTGCTCGGCTTCGCGTTGTTGTTCCATGGCGCGCTGACGTTGCTCGGCCTCGCGTTGTTGTTCCATGGCGCGTTGGCGTTGTTCGGCTTCGCGTTGCTGTTCAGCGGCGCGCTGACGTTGCTCGGCCTCGCGTTGTTGTTCTGCGGCGCGCTGACGTTCTGCGGCTTCGCGCTGTTGTTCCATGGCGCGCTGGCGTTCTGCGGCTTCGCGTTGTTGTTCGAGGGCTTCGCGGCGAGCGGCGGCGGCTTGCTGCTGGCGTTGGTTGTCTTCGGCTTCGCGGGCGGCTTGTTCTTTGAGGGCCTGTTGGCGTGCGAGGGATTCGCGGCGTGAGTTTTCGAGTTGGGCCTGACGTTCGTTGGCGGCGGCGGCGGCGGCTTGTTCGTCGCGGGCGCGGGCGGCGAGTTCGGCGCGTTGGCGATCGACGGCCTCGCGTTGTTGTTCAGCGGCGCGCTGGCGTTCGGTGGCTTCGCGTTGTTGTTCGAGGGCTTCGCGGCGGGCGGCGGCCTGCTGCTGGCGCTGGGTGTCGTCGTTGGCGTTAGCGGCTTGTTCGTCGCGGGTGCGGGCGGCGAGTTCGGCGCGTTGGCGATCGACGGCTTCGCGTTGTTGTTCTGCGGCGCGCAGACGTTCGGTGGCTTCGCGTTGTTGTTCGAGGGCTTCGCGGCGAGCGGCGGCGGCCTGCTGCTGGCGATTGGTGTCGTCGGCGGTGGTGTCGGCTTGTTCTTTGGAGGCTTGCTGGCGGGCGAGGGATTCGCGGCGGGAGTTTTCGAGCTGGGCCTGACGTTCGTTGGCGGCGGCGGTGGCGGCTTGTTCCTCGCGGGTGCGGGCGGCGAGATCGGCGCGCTGGCGTTCGGCGGATTCGCGTTGTTGCGTTAGGGCCTCGCGGCGAGCGGCGGCGGTTTGCTGCTGGCGATTGGTGTCTTCGGTGTCGCGGGCGGCTTGTTCCTTGGAGGCTTGCTGGCGGGCTGAGGATTCGCGGCGTGAGCTTTCGAGCTGGGCCTGACGTTCGTTGGCGGCGGCAGCGGCGGCTTGTTCCTCGCGGGTGCGAGCGGCGAGCTCGGCGCGCTGACGTTCGGTGGCTTCGCGTTGTTGTTCCGCGGCGCGCTGGCGTTCGGTGGCTAGCTGCTGGCGCTGGGTGTCGTCGGTGGCGGTGGCGGTTTGATCCTCGCGGGGTTGCTGGTCGGTGGGGGTGTTAGGAGCGGGCTGCGGAGCTGGCGCGGATGGGGCGACGGCGTCTGGTTTGGCTGGGGAGCGGTCGGCGACGAGCGGGCGGGTGGCGGGGCGCTGAGGTTTGGTGACGGGGGCCGGGGTGGAGTCGGGGGAATCGGACTCGGGTTCGGCGACGGGGATGGCGCGAGGGATGCGTTGAGGGGGTGCGCTGGCGGTGGTTGGGGCGTCTGGTTTCGGGAGTTGGGCGAGGGATTCGCGGAGTGTGGCGATGCGTGTCTGGCGATCGGCGACGCGGCGGCCGGATTCGGATTCGGTGGCGAGGCGAGCGGAGTTGAGCTGGGCTTCGCGGTGGGAGCGGAACTGGGAGGCGAGTTTAGGGGAGAGACCGGACGGGCCGCGGACGATGTCACGCGAAGGGAGTGGACCGGCGGAATGGGCGGGGCGTTGTGAGGCGTTCCATGGTGTGTGGACGGCGGGTGCGAAGCAGGTGAGTTTTTTGCCTTCGCGTTGCCAGCGGTGCGGGCTGCCGTCGTGGTTAGGGCGGAAAGGATCACGGACGAGCGAGCAGACCTCGATGTCGCGTTTGAGGCGGGAGCGGAGCCATGAGCGTTCCGGGCCGCCGCAATGGACGCTGCCGCGGTTGATGACGAGGCGGGTGATGTCGCGGGAGTTGGAGCAGCGAAGCCGGTTGTGGATGGGTGCTTCGCACCACTGAAGGATGGGTTGGTCGAAGCAGCGGGTGGGGACGAAGCACCATGATTCGGTGGCGAGGCCCCATGATGAGGAGCTGCTCCATGTGCCGTTGTTGAGGCAGAGCGTTTCGGGAGGGAGCGGGCACCAACCGACGTGGGAATCGCTGCTGCGCCATGCGACCCATGCGGGTGCCCAGACGTCGCCGGGGATCCAGACCCAGCCGCAGCCGCGGACGATGGCCCAGCGGCCGTAGTGATAGGTGGCCCAGCCGAAGGGTTCATCGGAGCACCATGTCCAGCCGGCGTCGGTGGAGGTCCATGAGCCGACGGAATAGGGACGCCATGAGGAAGCGGAGGCGGCCTGAGGTTGCCAGACGAAGCCGTAGTCGGCGCTTTCGAACCAGCGGCCGTGGGGTTCGAGTTCGTTGTAGAAGAGATTGTAGTCGGCGCGTGGCGTGGTGGGGACGTCGGCGGTGTCTTTGGAAGATTGCGAAGATTCAGAGGATTTCGGGAGCGTGCGGGAGTTGGCGGCTTCGGATTCGCGGAGCCAGAGGGCGCGTTCGCGTTCGAGGAGTTTTTCTTCGGCGGCGAGTTCGGCTTCGGTGGCGGCGAGTTTGGCTTCGGCGGCTTCGCGCTGGAGACGTGCTTCGGTGAGGGCGAGTTCTGCTTCGCGCTGGGCGAGGGCTTCGCTTTGGGCGGCGAGTTCTTCCGGGGAGGGGCCTTGGGGTGCGGCTGGGGGGGGAGCCGGTGGGGGTGGCTGGGAGGCGGAGGGCGTTGGGGATTTTCCGCAGCTGGCGAGGGCGAGGGAGAGTGCGGCGAGGGCGGGCAGAGGGGATTTCATGGAAAGCGGCAGGGAGGTGCGTGCGATGAGACGCAGGGCGCCTGCCGGATATTCAATCCGATGGGATCAGAGTTGTCCGTTGAGGGCCATGGCGAGGATTTCCATGGTGTGGAGGGGTTTGGGGGCGTTTGGTTTGGGGCTGAGGTGGAGACGGATCTGGGAGAGACAGCCGATGTTGCCCATGGCGACGAAGTCGGCGGCGGTGGCGGCGATGTTAGTGGCCTTGAGGGCACCGAGGGCGGCGGCGGTTTCCGGTTCGTCGATGTTGTAGGTGCCGGCGCTGCCGCAGCAGGTATCGCCGTCTGATATTTCGCAGAGAGTGACGTCAGGGATCTGGCGGAGGAGCGAGCGAGGGGCGCTGCGGACGCCCTGGGCGTGGCTGAGGTGGCAGGCGTCGTGATAGGCGATGCGGAGCGGGCGGGATGGGGGTGGGATGGGCGGGAGGCCGAGGCGGAGGAGGTAGGAGGTGACGTCTTCGACTTTGGCGGCGAAGGCTGAGGCGGCGGATTCTTCCGGGCAGCCTTTGAGGATGAGCGGGTATTCGTGGAGGCCGGAGCCGCAGCCTGCGGCGTTGGTGAGGATGGCGTCGACGTTGTCGGGGAAGGCCTTGAGATTGCGGCGAGCGGCGGCGCGGGCGTCGTCGCCGGCACCGACGTGCCATGCGAGGGCGCCGCAGCAGCCTTGGGATTCGGGGATGACGACCTCGATTCCGGAGCGAGTGAGGACGGCGATGGTGGCGGCGTTGATTTCCGGGGCGAGGACCTGCTGGGCGCAGCCTGCGAGGAGGGCGACGCGGCCGCGGCGAGGAGACTGGGCGTGGTGGAAGGGGGCGAGGGGTTGAGCTGGCGGGAGGGAGGCTGGGAGGAGCTGGAGCATGGGGCGGAACGCCTTTGGCACGAGCCCGTGGAGCGGTTTGGTGGCGATGCCGAGACGGGCGGCGAGCCGGAATCGGTTAGGGAAGGGGAGTGTGGTGAGGAGAGTGAGACGCCGGAGTTTTTCGGTGAGGGAGCGGGAGCGGCGGTGATCGGACCATTCGCGGAACGGGCTGATGAGATCGCGGTATTTGACGCCGCTGGGGCAGGCGGTTTCGCAGGCGAGACATCCGAGACAGCTGTCGGTGTGGGGGAGAGCCTGTTCGAGCGGGAGGGAGCCTTCGAGGACGTCCTTGATGAGGAGGATGCGGCCGCGGGGGGATTCGGCTTCTTTTCCGTGGACTTGATAGGTGGGGCAGGCGGGGAGGCAGAATCCGCAATGGACGCAAGTCTGGACGGCGTCGGCCATGGCCTGGCCGGCTGGTCCTGAGGAGAGGACGGGGATGGCTTGCTTCATGGGGTTGAGAGCGGGAGGAATTTGCGGAGCGGGTCGAGAGCGGAGGAGACGCGGGCTTCCATGAGGGAAGCGTTAGGGATGCCGGGGCGGACGGGGCCGGGGCCGCGGAGGCGGAGACCGGAGAGGCCGAGATTGGATAGGATGGCGTCGAGGGCGGGGGCGTCGGGCGAGGAGATGAGGGCGAGATTTCCGGCCATGCTGTAGTGTCTGGCGGCACCGATGGAGGCGAGGGCGGCGTCGAGGTCGGGGATGCGGTGGAGCGTGGTGGGGACCTTGACGAGCGGGGAGAGGGCGTCGGTTCCGGGGAAGATGAGATCGTTGAGGGGATTCCAGAAGGAAGCGGCTTCGTGGTCGGAGAGGAGTTGGGCGGCTGGGCCGAAGGAGGCGGCGATGCGGTTGATGCGGGAGGCGAGGGCGGAGGCGTCGCCCATGAAGCGAGCGAGGATGCGGATGGGCGGGCCTGGGAAGATTTCGGCGGCTTCGACTTCCCATGTCTGGGCGGAGAGGTGGGCGATTTTTTCGAGGGCGTCGGGGAGAGAGGAGCAGGTGATGGCGATGGACTGGCGTGCTTCGGGGGCTGGGAAGACCTTGAAGGAGAGTTCTGTGAGGATGCCGAGGCGGCCGATGGAGCCGGTGAAGAGTTTGGGGAAGTCGAAGCCGGCGGCATTTTTGACGACCTTGCCGCCGCCGCGGACGATCTGGCCTGAGCCGTCGACCCAGCGGATGCCGATGAGGAAGTCGCGGATGCCGCCGTAGCGGAGCCTGCCGGGGCCGCTCATGGCGGCGGCGACGGATCCTGCGAGGGTGGCACCGGCGCTGGCGAGGGGAGGGTCGAAGGGGAGGTACTGGCCGTTGGCGGCGAGGAGGGAGGCGACGTCGCGGAGGGGGGTGGCGGCGCGGGCGGTGAAGGTGTATTCGGTGGGCTCGTATTCGACGATGCCTGAGAAGGCGCGGAGGTCGAGGAGGGTGACGCCTTCTGAGGGGGAGAGGGCGGGTTTGGTGCGGCCGGCGAAGGGGAGCACGCGGGTTTCGGCGCGGACGGCGTCGCAGAGTGCGGGTTCGTCGGGGGGATGGAGAATCATCAGCTCCTGAATGGGGCTGAGGGGATGGGAAATCAAGACCTGCGTGGGCCGCAGGTGAGCGGATGGGGGGAGGCGGGAGAGGTCAAGGAGTCCAGCGCCAGCGTGGATCGCGGATGAGCTGGAGGGCGTCGCTGATGGAGATGGCGGCGTCGGCGCGGGAGGCGAAGGCGGCTTGGTGGGCGGCGAGGCGCTGGAGTTCTGAGGGGTCTGGGTCGTGGGGCATGGCGTGTGGGACGTTCATGCCGACGAGCATGGCGAGGTAGCCTTCGATGCCGAACTGGTCGTTTTCGGAGATGGAGACGGCCTTGGCGAGGAGGCTGGGGCCGTTTTCGGAGTAGAAGTCGACGATGTCCTGAGCGCCGTGGAGGGCGGTGTTAGAGCGAGCGTGTTGCCAGAAGGGAGTGTTGAGTCTGGAGTTGAAGCGGTAGTGGAGGGCGAGGAAGTCGCGGATTTCGTCCCAGCGAGCGGCCATGAAGCGGTTGTAGACGTCCTTGAGGTGAGGGCCGGGTTGACCGAGGGAATCGATGAGGGAATCTGCGATGGTGCGGCACTGGGCGCAGAGGATCATGAGTGCGGTGGCTTCGAGTGGTTCGACGAAGCCTGCGGCGTTGCCGACGGCGACGGTGTTGCCGATCCATGAGCGCTGGTAGCGACCGGAGCGGAAGTGGACGATGCGGGTGTTGGTGACGGCGGGGTTTTTGGCGCGGAATTCTGCTTCGGCGTCGGAGTCGGAGACGAAGGCGGAGGAGTAGACGTAGCCGCGATTGACGTGGTGTTCGTGGTCGATGCGCCAGCACCAGCCGTGGTCCATGGTTTCTGCGGTGGTGAAGGGGTCGATGGGTTCGTTGGGGAGACGTTCGCGCGGGCCGATGATGGCGCGGTCGCAGAAGAGGGAGTCGGAGAAGCTGATGAAGGGTTCAGCGAATTCGTTGCCGATGAGGCGGGAGTGGAAGCCAGAGGCGTCGATGAAGAAGTCTGCGTGGCGGGTGCCGCCGTTGCGGAGGCCGAGGGAGGTGATGGAGTCGCCGTGGCGCTGGACGGATTCGACGGTGTCGTCTTCGATGAGGACGCCGAGGGCTGCGGCCTGCCATTCGAGGTAGCCGACGAGTTTGATGTTTTCGATGTGGTAGGCGAGGCTGCTGACGGGGATGATGGGGCGGTTTTGGGGGTCGCGGACGAAGGCTTTGCGGCGGGCCATGAGGGCGGCGGAGAGACTCATGTCCTGCAGGGAGGAGGAGCAGTAGAAGCCGTTGTTGCGGGGGAGGTCAGTGAATCGAGAGGAGAACTGTGGGTCGAAGGTGTAGGGGAATTCACTGCGTTCGCCCCAGAGGAAGCGGATGCCGAGTTTCCATGTGGGTTGGGCGCGTTCGTAGAAGTCTTTTGGTGGGAGGCGGAGGTAGCGGTGGAGGTGGAGAGGGAAGAAAGGGGTGGTGCCTTCGCCGACGCCGATGATGCCGATTTCCGGGCTGCGGACGACGGAGACGTCGAGGTGAGGGAGGATGCGTTTGAGGGTGATGGCGGCGATGAGGCCGGCGGAGCCGCCGCCGAGGACGAGGACCTTTTGGATCATGGGGCGATGAGGGAAAAAGAAACCGGCCGTTCCATGGGATGGAACGGCCGGGTGAAAGGCACGGTGATGAGTGCGGCCGGGGTGTTAGTTCCTGCGGCGGCGGGCGGCGAGGCCGAGGAGCGAGGCGGCGGCGAGGAGGGCGGAGCCTGGTTCTGGGACCTGTTCGATGACGATGCCGGTGATGCTGCCGCGGGAGTTGCCGGAGCGCGTCGGGGCGGTGATGGTGAGGGTGGCGGCGGTCTGGGCACCGGAGAGCCAGTAGTTGCCTGCCTGGGAGGCGGTGAGGAGACTCCACTGGGAACCTGTGGAGGCGACGCTGCTGGACATGGTGGCGTAGGCCTGGGAGGGCGCGCCGAGGACGGGGGTGCCGTTCACGGAGAAGTCGAGCGTGGTGTAGAGGGTAGCGGACTGGTCGCTGGCGAGGAGTCCATAGACCCTGTACTCCGGGTAAGGGATATTGGTGACGGTGAGGGAGATGCCGGAGTTGCCGTCATCGAGGTAACCGACGGCGAGGCGTGCCTGGTCGTCAGCGGTGCCGTCTGAATTCCACCATGTATTGGAGGAGTTCCATGCGATGGCTGCGGTGGTGGCTGAGCCGTTGCTGTCGACGAGATTGGAGAGGGTGCCGGAGGCGAGGGAGCCGGCGCGTGTGGGGAGGATGGCGGACCCGGGAGGATTATTGGTGGTATTGAAGTTACCTGCGGCGATGCCGGTGGGGCCGACTGGAGCGGCTGGGTTGATCCAGCCTTGATTGGAGTCGTTTTCGGAAAAATTGACACCGATGGAGGCGGCGTCGGCGGTGGCGGCGGCTCCGAGGGCGAGGCAGGCGGCGAGGTATTCTTTTCTCATGAAAGGGGATGCTGTTAAAATTTGAAATTATTTTTTAATGAGGGGTGCTGTGGTGTCAAGCGCTTACTGGGGCTGAGGTTTGGAGGCGTTGACCTTGCGGATTTGTTCCTGTTCGATGGCGAGGCGCTGTTCGCGGAGTTTGGAGTACTGGGCGCGTTTGGGTTCGATGGATTTGCGGAGCCCGTCTGCTTTTTTGAAGAAGGCGCGGCGTGCGGTGGCGGCGGCGTCGCCGGTGAGGCCTTTATTGATGACTGCGCGGAAGCCTTCCTGGGTGACGCGGTTGGCCTCCATCTGGAGTTCGCGGATTTCTGTGGAGAGCTTGACTTCCTGTTCGTAGATGGCGTCGACCTTGCCTTTGGCGGCGTCGGCGAGGTCAGCTGGGGAGAGGGGTTCCTCGGTTTTTTCTTTGACCTTGCCTGCGAGGGCTTCGTTGCCGCTGTCGGGGACGTAGTCGAGACAGTATTTTTTGACCCAGCCGTCGGGGAGGTCGTTGGCGAGGATGCGTTTGACGCCGCCGTCGTGCTGGATGCTGACGAAGCCCTCGCCGAATTTGCTGATGCTGGCGGCTTTGAGGATTTCGCCGGAGGGGAGCGTGATTTCGGGGAACGTCTGTTGTTTGGCGTTGAGGCGGACTTCTTCGACGGAGGTTTCGAAGGATTTGATAGCGGCTTCCCAATCCGCGTTGAGGGTGGCGAGTTCGTCGCGGAGGGAGCCGATTTCCTGTTCGAGTTTGACGGCGTCTTTGACTTCGGCCTCTTTGGCGAGATTGCGGAGGGGTTCGAGTTTTTTGGTGAGGAACTCGATATCGCTTTTCCGCTGGACGAGGTTGCCTTCGATGGTGCGGAGTTCGGTTTCGGTGCCGGTGTATTCTTCGGCGCGTTTGTTACGGTCCCAGAGGTAGAAGACGCCGCCGCCGAGGAGCAGCATGACGAGGAGAGTGCGGATGCCCGAGGTGTCCATGGTGGTGGTGGTCAGTTGGGCTTGGAAGCGGCGAGGGTTTCGCGGTTGGCGGTTTCGCCTGCCTTGAGGGTGGCGATTTTTTCTTGAACCTGGCTGCGGAGGTCGACGAGGGAGTCGCGTTCTTCCATGAGGGATTCTGCTTGTTTGCGGGCGTCTGCGGCGGACTGGCCTTCGAATTTTCGGAGGGAGGCGGATTCCTTTTCGAGTTCAGCGAACTGAGCGGAGAGGGTGACGAGTTCGGCTCTGGAGGTTTCGGTTTTGAGGGTGATTTCCTTGAGTTGGGCGTCATTGACTGCCGGGGAGCAGTTGGAGAGGCAGAGGCAAGGGATGAGGAGGAGGACGGACCTTGAGGAGCGTGGACTTGGGGAATCGGGGAGGCGCATGGGGTTGCAGGGGAACTGCCGATATGATGAGAACCGGTCAGCATCCTGCAAGGCCGCAGATGCAGCCTTGCCTTTAATCGTCCTGTCATTTTCCACCGTTTGCCATGCGGTCGAGGGTGCGGCGCATGATGGCGAGGGCGGTATTGATTTCGTCGGTGGAGACGTTGAGAGGAGGGAGCCAGCGGACGACGAGAGGGCCTGCGGCGACGGTGAGGAGGCCATCGTTCATGAGGGCTTTGACTACGGCGAGGGAGGCCATGCCGTTGGAGGGTTTCCATGAGCCTGAGGCTTCGAGGGCGTCGGGGTTGATTTCGAAGCCGATGAGGAGGCCGAGGCCTCTAGCTGAGGCGATGAGCGGGTGGTGCCATGCGTTGACGGTGCGGACGATGTCTGCGCCGAGGGAGGCGGAGGCGGCGCAGAGGTTGAGGCGTTTGATTTCGGAGAGGACGGCGAGAGCGACGGCGCAGCCGAGGGGGTTGCCGCCGTAGGTGGTGCCGTGGGAGCCTGGTCCGAGGACGTCGCAGAGGGGGAGGTGGTCGGAGGATGAGACTGGGCGGTCGCGGATCCAGACGGCGCCGAGGGGGAAGCCGCCGGCGATGCCCTTGGCCCAGCTGACGGCGTCCGGGGTGAGGTTTGGGGCGATGGGTTTCCAGCCGCACCAATGGCCGGTACGGCCGAGGCCGGACTGGACCTCGTCGAGGAGGAGGAGGGCGTTGTGGCGGCGGCAGAGCTGTTCGCAGGCTTGGAGGAATTCCGGGGAGGCGATGTGGATGCCGCCTTCGCCTTGGACGGGTTCGAGGAGGATGGCGACGGTGTCTTCGTTGAAGGCGGCTTCGAGAGCGGCGATGTCGTTGAAGGGGAGGTGGGAGAAGCCTTCGAGCAGGGGGCCGAAGCCGGTTTTGACCTTATCCTGGCCGGTGGCGGAGATGCCGCCGAAGGTTCTGCCGTGGAAGCTGTTGTTGAAGGAGATGATGCCGCGGCGCGGGGAGCCGTCGGCTTTCGGGGTGAGGTGGCCGAATTTGCGAGCGAGTTTGAGGAGGGCCTCGTTGGCTTCGGCGCCGGAGTTGCAGAAGAGGCACTTGCCGGGCGATTCCATGACGGTTTCGACGAGGAAGCGTCCGAGTTCGCCCTGGCCGCGGATCTGGTACCAGTTGGAGCAGTGGATGAGGCGGTGGCCCTGTTCGGTGAGGGCGGTGGTGATGGCCGGTGGGCAATGGCCGAGGGAGCAGACGGCGACGCCGCCGCCGAAGTCGAGGAACTGGCGGCCGCTTTCGTCGTAGAGCCATGAGCCTTCGCCGCGTTGGGGGGCGAGGGGGAGACGGCCGTAGTTCGGGACGGTGTATTTTGCGAGGAGGTGGGCTGTGGAGGCGGAGGATGCCTCGGCGACCGCGGGGACGGGGAAGTTCATGGGAAGGGGCGGCGGAGGTGGGGAATCAGGGCACGATTTCGGTGCCGATGCCCTGATTGGTGAAGATTTCGAGGAGGAGACTGTGGGGGATGCGGCCATCGATCATGTGGACCTTCTGGACTCCGGCATCGAGAGCGGAGAGGGCGGAGCGGACCTTGGGGATCATGCCGCCGGTGATGACGCGTTCATTGACGAGCCGTTCGACGCCGGCGCGGTCGAGGGAGGGGATGAGGGAGGCTGGGTCGGCGGGGTTGTGCATGACGCCGAGGACGTCGGAGATGTAGACGAATTTGGAGGCGCGGAGTTTACCGGCGAGGGAGGCGGCGGCGATGTCGGCATTGACGTTGAGGACGTGGTCGGTGCCTTCTTCGCTGGCGACAGGGGAGATGACGGGTACTTCCTCGCGATGGATGGCAGCGAGGACCTCGGCGGGGCGGAACCCGTGGACGGAGCCGACGAAGCCGAGGTCGACGGGTTGACCGTCTTCGCCTTTTACGGGAGGGGAGCGGTGGCCGAGGAAGACGTCGCGGCCGCGGAGGCCGACGGCGCGGCCGCCGAATTGGCGGATGGTGTCGACGAGGTCGCGGTTGACGACGTTCTGGAGAGTATCTTCGACGATGGAAATGGCTTGAGCGTCAGTGACTCGCAGGCCGCCGACGAAGCGTGCGGGGAGACCTTTTTCGGCCATGGCTTTGGAGATGGCCTTGCCGCCGCCGTGGACGACGACTGGATTGATGCCGGCGAGTTCCATGAAGACGATGTCGCGGAGGAGGCCCTGGACGAGATCCGGGTCGTCCATGGCGCTGCCGCCGAATTTGATGAGGAAGGTTTGGCCGCGGAAGCGCTGGAGCCATGGCATGGCCTCGATGAGGACACTGGCTTTTGCGATTTGTTCGGCAAAACGTTCGTTCGTCGTCTGGATCATGGGAAAGCTGGTGAGGAGGGGCTTTTGTAGCACAAGTGCAAGGGAATGCGGGCTGAAAAATGGGGAAGAAGGCGTGGGTGGCGTGGGCTGGGGAGGGGGGTGAGCCCCGATTCCGGGAGATTTTCCCGTTGCGTGGAGGCGGACTGTCTCGGAGGAAACTGTGCACATTTTGCGACGAACTTTGGAGAGCCGCCCCCCGCGAGCTGAGGAATCAGGGAGTTGCAAAGCTTCAAAATTTTCCGTCTTTCTGCTTGTGAAATTTTTCACAAGCTCATACGATCCGGTCCGCTTCTCCATTCACCCATGGCCAATATCTTTCCTCGCTGGACGAATACGCTGCCGCTGAAGCTGCTGATTGCCCTCGGATTTGTCGGCGCAGCAGTTGCTGCAGGGGTGACATATTATGTCACCCAGGAGTATACGAACAAGGGTTACATGCCCTCGCAGCCGATACCGTTTTCGCATGAGCTGCATGCGGGTCAGGTGGGATTGGACTGTCGGTATTGTCACAGTTTCGTGGAGCAATCGGGGCATGCGAACGTGCCGTCTTCGAATACGTGCTGGAACTGTCACCAGCATGTGAAGACGAACAGTCCACAGATTGCGAAGATCAAGGAGAGTGTGGAGACTGGGAAGCCGCTCCAGTGGGTGAAGGTGCACAAGGTGCCTGACTACGCGTATTTCAATCACAGTGTCCATGTGAACAGCGGGGTGTCGTGTGTGAGCTGTCACGGGAAGATCAATGAGATGCCGGTGGTGTTTCAGGACCAGAGCCAGAGCATGGGCTGGTGTCTTGACTGTCACCGGGCGCCTGAGAATCACCTGAGGCCGCTGGACAAGATTACCAATCTGAACTGGACGGCGAAGGACGCTGGCCGGGAGCAGAAGGAGATGGGCGAGAAGCTCAAAGCCGCGTGGAAGATCAATCCTCCCGAGAATTGCGCCGGCTGTCACCGTTGATTTTCCCAACCCCTGCAACCTGCTGAAACTCAGCCCACGACCGCAGAAACTTTCCGGAACGCGATGAAACGCATTTGGCACCATCCTGAAGAACCTAAGACTGGCAAACGCTTCTGGCGCAGCCTCTCACAGCTTGCGAAGACCCCTGCATCCCAGGAGTGGCTCGATCGCGAGTTTCCTGCTGGTGTGGCGGAGATGAAGGATGAGGCGGACGCGGAGACGAGTCGGCGGTCATTTTTGAAGCTGATGGGGGCGAGCACGGCGATGGCCGGGATGGCGGCCTGTCGGCGGCCGGAGTTGCATCTGACGCCGTATGCGAAGTCGCCGGAGTGGGTGATTCCTGGGAAGATTCTGTTTTATGCGACGGCGATGCCGCGGTCTGGCGGGGGTGTTCCGCTGGTGGTGCACACGCATGAGGGACGGCCGACGCATTTGCAGGGGAACAAGCTGCATCCTGACAGCAATGGGGGGCTCGACAGCCAGACGCAGGCGTCGATTCTGAATTTGTATGATCCTGAGCGTGCGAAGGAGATTCTGAATTTCGGGAAGCCGGTGAAGACCGAGGATTTTCTCGGGTTTGTTGAGAAGAAGAAGGCGGAGTGGGCTGGGAAGGAAGGCGAGGGGTTGGCGATTCTGATTGATGAGACGGTGGCTCCGACGCGTGAGCGTCTGCTGGGTGAAGTGGCGAAGAAATTCCCTAAGGCGAAGGTGTACCAGCACGAGGCATTTGGGGCGGTGAATGCGAAGCAAGCGTACGCGGCGGCATTTGGGCCGGGGAGTGCGGCGCTGTATCATTTTGAGAAGGCGGACCGGGTGTTTGCGCTCGACTGTGATTTTCTTGGACTGGATCGGCTTGGCAACAAGTCGGTAGGTGAGTTCATGGCGCGGCGGAAGGCGGCGAGTCCTGAGGATGGGGCGTCGATGAATCGGCTGTATGCGGTTGAAGGACGGTACACGCTGACGGGCGGGATGGCGGATCACAGGTTGCGGGTTCCGGCGAGTCAGACTCTGAAGGTGGCTGTGGATCTGGCGAAGGCTGTGGCGACTGCGACTGGGCATGCCGGGCTTGGCACTGCGGCAGGGGCGGTGAAGGTGGCAGGAGAGTTCAAGTTCCGCGATGATTACGCGGCATGGATCAAGTGTGCTGCGGATGACTTGGTGGCAGCGAAGGGCAAGTCTGTGGTGGTGGCGGGGACGGCTCACAGTGCCGGGATGCATGCGCTGGTGGCGCTGATGAACGAGGCGCTTGGAGCGTATGGGGCGACCATTGAGGTTCGGCAGACGGGTGTGCCGATCGTGGTCGGCGGAGTTGCCGAACTGATTGCGGCGGCGACGGCGAAGCAGATTGAAACGCTGATGGTGATCGGGGAAATTGACCCGGTGTTTGAAGCGTCTGCTGAGAAACTGGGCGAGGCACTGAAGACGGTGCCGAATCTGGTGGTGCATACGTTGCGGAATCGGACTGAGACGGCGCGTGCGGCGACATGGGTGGTGCCTGCTACGCATTACCTTGAGCAGTGGGGAGATACCCGTGGGTATGATGGGACGTATGCGGTGGTGCAGCCGATGGTGGCACCGCTTTATGCTGCGGCGATGAGTGATCTGCAGTTGCTGCAGGCGCTGGTGACTGGTGAATCGCTTACGGTACCGGTGGCCCCTGCGGCGGCTCCGGTTCCGGGAGCCCCTGAGGATCCGGGAGCGGCAGCGAAGGCGGTGCGTGACACGTTCGGGGTGCTTGTGCAGGGGGCGGATGACGCGAAGTGGAACAACACCCTGCGCGACGGATTTGTTGCTGGGACGGTGTATCCGGCGGCAGGACCGTTCAATGCGTCAGCGGCGGGCCAACTGGCGGCGGCGGCGGTTGATGTGGCGATGCCTCAGGGTGAATACGAGGTGGTGTTTGCGCCTTGCGCGAAGATTCACGATGGCCGCTATGTTAACAATGGCTGGCTACAGGAAGCGCCCGATCCAATTTCGAAGGTGACTTGGGACAATGCGGCGGTGATCAGCGTCAAGACGGCGAAGGAGTTGGGCATCAATCTGTTCAACGAGGATGCCGCGGACATGCTCGAGGTGGAAGTGAACGGCGTGAAGCGCTGGTTCCCGGCGATCACCGTGCCTGGTCATGCTGACAACAGCATCCTGCTGACAGCGGGTTACGGGCAATCGGATCCCGGGGAAGTTGGGAATGGTGCCGGGTTTGATGTGTATGCGCTGCGTTCCTCGAAGTCGCCGTATTTCGCGGTGGGAGCGAAGGTTGCGAAGTTGAAGGCTGAGGTGACGGGTGATGCGCTAGCCGGGGTGGCGGGAAGGACTGAGATTCCTGCGGTTTATCCGGTTGGGGCGACGTCGGAGCACCACAGTATGTTTGGCCGCGCGCTGGTGCGGGAAGGCACAGTGGAGGACTGGAAGGGGAATGCTGACTTTGTCCTTGAGCAGGGCACCGACGGTCACCTTCACGGGAATCGGGAAGAGAAGTTTGCTGAGAACGCCTACAGCTTCTACAAGCCAGAAGGGGCGAAGGATGCGGATGGGAACCGGATTCCGCATCTGAGCGACATGACCCACCAGTGGGGCATGGTGATTGACTTGAACAAGTGCACTGGGTGCACCTCGTGTCTGGTGGCTTGTCAGTCGGAGAACAACATTCCGATCGTTGGGAAGGATCAGGTCCGGCGTGGTCGGGAGATGCACTGGATCCGGATGGACCGGTATTTTGCGACGGATCTGGATTCGGACGCGGCGCTCAACAATCGTCGAGTCGAGCGGAATCCGTTCGATCCACAGGACAACGAGTGGAATGAAGACGAGATGGACGATCCGGAGATGCTGATGCAGCCGGTGGCGTGCCAGCATTGCGAATCTGCGCCATGTGAGACTGTCTGTCCGGTGAATGCGACGGTGCACAGCGAGGATGGGCTCAATGTGATGGTGTACAACCGTTGTATTGGGACCCGGTATTGCGCGAACAACTGTCCGTTCAAGGCCCGCCGATTCAACTTCTTCGATTACAACAAGCGTAACCCGCTGGTGACCAAGAAGATCGGCGGTCTTGAGTTCAACAACCTCTATGCTGGTCCGGCGGGCGAGCGTGTGGACACGGAGTTGAGCAAGCTTCAGAAGAATCCGAACGTATCTGTCCGGATGCGCGGGGTGATTGAGAAGTGCACTTACTGCCTGCAGCGGATTGAGAGTGCGCGGATTGAGACTCGGGCTTCGGCGCGCAAGCAGAAGTCGCGTGCGACGGGGTCGGTGGATGAGACGATGGTCATTGAGGAGAAGGACCTCATGGTGGCGACGGACAGCATCAAAACTGCGTGTCAGGAAGCATGTCCGGCCGAGGCGATTGCCTTCGGCAACCTTAAGGACGAAAAGAGCACGGTAGTGGCGTGGAAGAATAATTCCCGGAACTATGAGTTGCTTGGGTATCTGTCTGTGAGAGCGCGGACGACCTACCTTGCACGGATCAAGAATCCGAATCCGGCCCTTGTGGCAGCGTCGCCGCGCGAGGCGCGGAAAGTCGGCCAGGGTTCCAAGACCCGACACATTCATCTCGAGCACGGCGGTTCGCACGGCTCTCACTGATTATTCTCCTCCATCTCTTCAACTTCTCAGTTCCGCCAGCCTATGGCCACCGCCGAAGCCCATGATCACCCGCCTGCAGGCGCCCCTTCCCGAGCGAAGGTGCTCCTCCGCGAGCCGCTGGTTCTCAATAACCGCAACTACAGCTGGATCACGAACAAGATCGCCAGTGTCATTGAGGAGCCTCAGCCGCTGCTCTGGTGGATCCTGATTGTTCCCAGTTTCTTCCTGACGCTGATCATGGTCGGGTGTTTCACGTACCTGATTTCGACGGGTGTCGGCGTCTGGGGACCAAATCAGCCGGCTGCGTGGGGATGGGACATTACGAACTTCGTCTTCTGGATCGGGATCGGTCACGCGGGGACGCTGATTTCGGCGATTCTGTATCTGACGCGTCAGAAGTGGCGGACCGCGGTGAACCGGTCTGCGGAAGCGATGACGATTTTCGCGGTGATGTGCGCGGGTTTGTTCCCGGCGCTGCACGTTGGGCGGGTGTGGATGGCGTGGTTTCTTGCGCCGATCCCGAACAGCAACCAGATCTGGCAGAACTTCAAGTCGCCGCTGCTGTGGGACGTTTTTGCGGTGTCCACGTACTTCACGGTGTCGGTGATTTTCTGGTTCCTTGGACTGGTGCCGGATCTTGCGACGATGCGTGATCGGACGAAGCATCCGGTGAAGCGGACGCTGTATGCGTTGTTTGCGCTGGGTTGGAGAGGTGGGAACCGTCAGTGGCGGCACTATGAGATTGCGTATGGGCTGCTGGCTGCGCTCTCGACCCCGCTGGTGCTTTCGGTGCACACGGTGGTTTCGTTCGACTTTGCGACGTCGGTGGTTCCGGGATGGCACACGACGATCTTCCCTCCGTACTTTGTGGCGGGCGCGATTTTCGGCGGGTTTGCGATGGTGCTGACGCTGATGATTCCGGTTCGGAAGATCTACGGGCTGCAGGATCTTTTCACGATGAAGCACATCGACAACATGTCGAAGATCATTGTGCTGACGGGAACGATCGTCGGATACGCCTACCTGATGGAGTTGTTCATCGCGTGGTATTCGGGAAGCCTGTTTGAGTTCGATGCGTTCAAGTGGCGGATTCTGTACGGGCCGTACACGTGGGCGTACTACGGGATGTTCTTCTGCAACGTGATTGCGCCGCAGGCGTTCTGGTTCAAGAAGTGCCGCGAGAACCTGTGGGTGGTGATGGCTGTGTGCATGTGTGTGAACGCGGGGATGTGGTATGAGCGGTTCGTGATCATTGTGACGACGCTGACCCGTGATTTCCTCCCTGGAGCGTGGGACATGTACCATCCGAGCTGGGT
Source organism: Verrucomicrobiales bacterium (assembly GCA_947462995.1). GTDB lineage: Bacteria > Verrucomicrobiota > Verrucomicrobiia > Verrucomicrobiales > V1-33 > V1-33. Next base: position 30,775 of record CANHUG010000003.1, read on the forward strand.
GGAGATCTGGTCGTTCATTGGCACCTTCGGATTCTTCACGATGCTGTTCCTGCTGTTCCTGAGGTACCTGCCGGTGATTGCGATCGGGGAAGTGAAGGCGGTGCTTCCTGAGGCTGACCCACACTTCAATCCGAAGCTCAAGGAGCGGGATGCGGTGGTGCCAGCGCCGACTTACGATGGGGATTACGAGCACACTGGCGGCCGGGCGGCCGGAGGAGCTATTTCCTGAAACCAATGCCTGCTGAACCTTTCACCGGATCACTGCTTTGAGCACACCACTGAAACGAGTCCACGGATACCTCGCTGAATTCACCAGCGTGCAGGACGTCTACCATGCAGCCGAGAAGGTGCGTGACGCTGGGTTTTCCAGCTGGGATGTTCACTCACCGTTTCCGATTCACGGCTTGGACGATGCGATGGGGCTTCCCCGGAGCATTCTGCCAAAGTTTGTGTTTGTCGGGGGCATTACAGGGACGATGACGGCGTTCGCCCTGCAATACTTCACGCAGGTGATTGATTATCCGACGGTGGTGCAGGCGAAACCTGCGAACATCTATACGATCCCGGCATTCTTCCCGGTGATGTTCGAACTGACGATTCTGTTTTCGGCGTTCACTGCGCTGTTTACGTGTCTTGTGATGATGAAGCTGCCCCGGTTGCATCATCCGCTGTTCAACTCTGCGGCGTTTGCGCGGTTTTCGGATGACCGCTTTTTCTTGTGCATAGAGGCCCGCGATCCCCGGTTTTCGCTGGAGAAGACCAAGGCGTTTCTTGCCGAGGTAGGCGGGCAAAACATCGAACTTGTGGAAGACGAAGTCTAAACGGCTGATCCTGACTGACTTATGCGTTACTTTTTCCTGGCTTTGCTTCTTGCAGGAGTGCTGGTGGTCGGCACCGCGGGATTCCGCGGAGACAAGTCGACCCGCACGCCGATTGAGATATTCAACGACATGGACCATCAGGCGAAGCTCAAGCCGCAGGCATCGAGCCGGTTCCTTGGGAATGGGGCGTCGGCGCGCAAGCCGGTGGCTGGGACGGTGCCGATGGGTCTGAGCATTCCTGTGAAGGCCGCGGCCGATGGCGGGTATGCCAACTACGGGTTTTCTCACGGGGGCGATTACTACAACACGGGGCGCCTAGGTGATTTCTACGGTGAGGGTTATCCTGAGCAGGTGGTGGTTGACGAAGCGTTTCTGCGACTTGGGAAAGAGCGTTATGACATCAACTGTGCGGTTTGCCATGGCCGGTCCGGCAACGGAGTGGGTGTGACGAGTAAGTTCGGGGTACCGAACATTGCAAATTTCCATACTCCACCATTCCTTGATGCCAAGGATCCCGCGTATCGGGCAAATGGGTCGATTTTCGAGACCATTTCGAAAGGCAAAGGATTGATGGGATCTTATGGAGCGAACATTCCTGTAATGGAGCGCTGGGCGATTGTGGCGTGGGTGCGCACACTTCAGATGAGCCGCAGTGCACCACTTGCCGACCCTGCTGTTAAGGCGGCGTGGGATAAACTCAACCCGGCCCCGGTTACCGCGGCGAAGTAATCAACCATTTCTCTGACATGAGTCATCACGTTGAGGTTTCCGATCTCCCAGCCGACGGCGAGCAGCTGCAGGCGAGCAAATTTGCGCAGTGGAAGACCATCCTACTAGGGGCCGGCGGCGCTGGTCTGGCGATATCGCTCCTTCTGTTTCTCCTTGGAGGGGAGCGGGCGAATGCTTTTGCCTTCAGTTACCTGTTTGCATTTGAGGTGTTTTTCACGGTGACGGCGGGTGCGCTTTTCTGGGTTCTGCTGCACAGTGCGTCCAATTCTTCCTGGGGCGTGGCGATCCGCCGGGTGCCAGAGACCCTTGCTCAGTCGTTCGGGCTGCTGTTCCTGCTGGGACTGCCGTTGTTCACGCCGATGCTGCCGCTGGCTGCGAAGCCTGAGTGGACGAAGCACCTGTGGGAATGGATCGGGCTCCATCAGGATGTGCTGGCGCATCCATCTCCGGAAGCGCAGGGGTTGTCACTGCACGACGCGCTGGGAGCGAATCATGATACCCTGCTGCTCTATAAGAAGTTTCCGTACCTGCACATTGGCTGGAACTTCCTACCTGGCTGGGACTACCGCTATCTGATCATCTTTGTGTCGTTGTTCCTTGCCGCGCGCAAGATGCTGGGGCTGTCGGTTGCGCAGGATGCGACGGGCGACGTAGGTCCGACGTACAAGGCGCGCCGGTGGGCGAGCGGGTTGATGGTGGTTTTTGCTCTTTGTTCGACGTTTGCGTCGATCGACTGGGTTAAGAGCATGAACTACAAGTGGTTTTCGACGATGTTCGGTGTGAACGTTTTTGCGGGTTCGGCGCTGGCTTCGATGGCGGTGATCATTCTGGTGGTGGGTACGCTGGTGAAGACTGGGCATTTGAAGCACATTGTTTCGCCGGAGCATTTCCACCTGATGGGCAAGCTGATGTTCGCGTTCACGGTGTTCTGGGCGTACATTGCCTTCAGCCAGTTCTTCCTGATCTGGTATGCGAACATCCCTGAGGAGACGCAGTTCTATGCGATCCGGAATACGAATGGATGGTGGTATGCGAGTCTTGGGCTGGTCTTTCTTCACTTTGCGCTGCCGTTCGTGCTGCTGCTCCGCCGGAACGCGAAGCGGGACGTCGGTTACATCATGGCCTGTGCGGCATTCATCGTTGGGGTGCACATCCTTGAGATGTACTGGATGGTGGTTCCAGAGCGGGGACGTGCGCTTTACGACTGGTCCTCTGCGACGGGTTCGGTGACGTGGATCCGGGATGTGGCTTTTGATGTGATTGCGCTGGTCACGTTTGCGGGGCTTTATGGTTTCGTGCTGCTGAAGAACCTTGCGAAACACAGTATTTATCCATGCGGTGACCCGCGGCTCGAGGAGTCGGTCAACGTGATGAACTAATTCCAATGGCTGCTAATTCCATGCAAGAACATCCTGGAGATACCCTCGGCACCCGATTCCTCACGTTCTGGGGAGCGTTCGGGGCAATTGCGGCGGTGGCCGTGCTGCTGGCGGTTTACCGCTGGTGGGCGCTTCCTTCGGACGGAGCGACGAGTGATGGCGGGGCTGGGGCTGCCCGAGCGGAGATTGCGAAGGCAGTGGTGACGGAGCAGAATAAGGAGTACAGCACGGCAGCGGAGGTGGAGGCTGGAAAGACAGTGCGTCTGCCTGCGGATGCGATTGTGGGGTACGCTGCTGGAGTGCTGAAATCGCAGAAGCCCAGTCCGGGCCCCTTGAAGACACCTGAAGCGGCTGCCAAAGAAGCAGCCACGACGCACGATCCAAACCTTTCCAAGTTTGAAGGCAAGTAACCCGCAACCCGGAGCGATTCGAATTTTCCGCCCATGAGTCAGGAAACTCCATCCCTGCCCCCCGGAGTCACCCCGGAGGATATTCTGCAGCGTGCTGCGATCGACAAGTCGACGCGCCTGCCGGTTCTGTTCTTTTTCACCAGTGGCGCGGCATGGCTGCTGGTGGCGACGTTACTTGGGTTACTTGCTTCACTGAAGTTTGTGGCCACTGGGGCGTTCAAGTATGAGGTGCTGAACCTTGCGCGGGTGCAGCCTGCGTTTGTGAACGCACTGGTTTACGGCTGGGCCTATCAGGCTGGGTTCGGGGTGATGATCTGGATCATGGCCCGGCTCTGCCGCACGGAGTTGAGGAATCCTGTGACACTGATTGTGGCGGGGCACTTCTGGAATCTCGGGGTGACGCTAGGAGTTGCGGGGATTCTGGGTGGGCAGGGTAATTTGCACATGAAGCTGCTGGAGTTTCCGGCGATGGTGTGGCCGCTGTTGCTGGTGGCTTACCTGCTGATCGTGGTCTGGCTGGTGGTGATGTATTCCGCGCGGCGTCCGGGCAGCGGGTACATCTCGCAATGGTATATCCTTGCGGCCTGTTTCACGTGGCCGTGGATGTATCTGGTGGCCAACGTGCTGCTGAATGTGTTCAAGAAGGCCGGGGTGGCTGGTCCGGTGATTGCATCGTGGTATGCGAACGGGGTGACGTTCCTCTGGATGGTGCCGGTTGGGCTGGCGAGTGCCTACTTCATCATTCCGAAGATCACTGGGAAGGCGATTCACAGCTACAATCTGAGCAGCTTTGCTTTCTGGTCGCTTCTGGCGCTGGCTCCGTGGGCGGGTGCTCAGGAACTGATTGGTGGTCCGGTGCCTGCGTGGATCCCTGCGGTGGCGGGGACGGCTCAGATTCTGCTGCTGATTCCGATGTTGGCGGTTTGCCTGAACCATTATCAAACGGTGCGCGGAGCGCACGATCTGGTGGCGGTGAGTCCGAGCCTTCGGTTCACGTTTTTCGGGGCGGTGGGTTATGTGTGCACGTGTGTGGCGTCCGCGGTGCTTGGGTCGATGTCATTGAGCCGGTATACCTTCCTGAGCTTTACCCAGGATGGGGTGATGATGATGGGGACGTACATGTTCTTCACGATGGCGATGTTTGGAGCGATCTATTTTATCGTGCCGCGGATTACGGCGTGCGAGTGGGTTAGCGGGGCGCGGATCCGGCTGCATTTCTGGCTGTCGGCGTATGCGATCATCGGATTGTGTTCCCTGCTGCTGATTGCCGGGCTCTCGCATGGCTCGGCGATTGATGAGTGGGAATCGAGTTTCGAGACTGCGGTAATGTTTTCGAAGGGCTATCTGGTGGGACGGATCTTCCTTTGGATCTTCCTTGTCGCGGCGAATGTCATCTTCATCCATCAGCTTGTCCTTATGGTCATGAACCGGGGCCGGAAGGCCGGGACGCCGACACTGATTCACCAACCTACGCCTTACGAGACGGCGGAACTTGTCATCACCACCGAAGGAGCAGAGGCATGAACAGTCTGAAATCATTCATCCTGACCATGGGCGCCTGCGTCGGCGTGCCGACGATCGTCATGACCCTTGTGCCGTATGGGACAGAGCGAGGCCGCAGCGCAGTGGCTTACCAATCGGTTCCTGATCCGGCGAATCCTGCAGCTCCTCCAAAGGATCCTGAGGAGATGAAGGGCTTGTACTACCCTGTGAATTATTCCGGGGATAGGAAGCGGGGGGAGCTGGTGTACATTCAGGAAGGATGTGCGCAATGTCACACTCAGGTGGTGCGTCCGGACTATGCTGGGATTGACCAGTTCAAGAAGGGCTCCGGGCGGGAGCAGGAGTATGCGAAGGATCAGCCGGTGGCGGTGCGTCAGACGCATCCGTGGGACTACATGCATGAGGATTTCGCGATGTTCGGGATCCGGCGGATCGGGCCTGATCTTGCGAACGCGGGCTATCGGTATCTCGACAAGGACGGGCGTCCTGATGCGGCGAAGGTGAATGCGCTGTACCAGCATTTTTATGCGCCGAGGTCATTGAGGGGATGGTCGACGAGTCCTTCGTTCAAGCACCTGTTCAACGTGGTGAAGAAGGAGAAGCCTGAAGGCAGTTCGGATGCGCTGGTGATTCCTGCGAATCTGCCGCTGGAGGCGGGGATGGAGATCGTACCTACTGATGAGGCCAAGGCACTGGTCGAATACCTGCTCGGGCTGAAGAGAGACGCGCCGCTACCTGCGGCGATTGCCGGAACCCCGCCGCAAGTACCTGCGGCCAAGTAAAGCACCCGCGAATTTCAAGCATATGGCTTCTTCACCTGAGAACATTGACTACGCCCGGACTGCGAACGTTGCGAATATGCATGCGGCCGCGGCGCGCGAGCGAGAGGCGACGGCAGTAGGTGCCACGCCTGTTTCCCTTTGGGTCGTGGTGGCCACGGGGATTGTCACGATCATCGCTGGGGCGTATTTCGGGCAGAACACTGGTTCGGATGCCTCGATTGCCAACGTGAAGGGGTATCATTATGCGTTGCAGTACCCGGAGGGGAGCAGTGGTGGTGGGGCGGCGATGAGCGATGAAGAGCTCAGGCAGGATGCGAACTGGCTTGCCGCGGGCAAGGCGGTGTACAGTGGCGCTGGCAACTGTGTTGGGTGCCACCAGGCCAACGGCGAAGGGGTGGCCGGGCAGTTTCCACCGCTCAAGGGCTCGGATTGGGTGACTGCGAGCGACAAGCGTTTGATTGCGATTCTGCTTTACGGGATTGGAGGACAATTCAGCGTCCTTGGGAAGACTTACAATGGTCAGATGCCTGCCCAAGGGACGGCGCTGAACAATAAACAAATCGCCCAGGTTGCGTCTTACGTGCGTAATGAATGGGGTAACAAGGCGCCGTTGATCTATGACGATCAGGTGGCCGCCGTGAAGACTGAGATCGTGCGTCAGGCCTCTTGGACGCAGACGGAACTGGAAGCGGCGATTGCTGCTGATGCGGCCTGTGTGCCGTCGGAGTGGCCGGCGAAGATCGCGAAGGCCGCGGGAGGAGCGGCGGAGGCTGCACCTGCCGATAAGAAGTAACCAATTTCACCCTGAGACTGCTGCGCGTCACACCACGCA
>CANHUG010000004.1 GCA_947462995.1 Verrucomicrobiales bacterium
CCAGGTAAGGTTCTTCGCGTTGCATCGAATTAAGCCACATACTCCACCGCTTGTGCGGGTCCCCGTCAATTTCTTTGAGTTTTAATCTTGCGACCGTACTTCCCAGGCGGCACGCTTAACGCGTTAGCTCCGGCACGGGAGGGGTCAAATCCCCCCACACCAAGCGTGCACCGTTTACTGCCAGGACTACCGGGGTATCTAATCCCGTTTGCTCCCCTGGCCTTCGAGCCTCAGCGTCAGGATCTGTCCAGAGTCTCGCCTTCGCTACTAGTGTTCCTCACAATATCTACGCATTTCACTGCTCCACTGTGAATTCCAGACTCCTCTCCAGTCCTCAAGCACGGCAGTATCGGATGCAGTTCCGGGGTTGAGCCCCGGGCTTTCACATCTGACTTACCGTGCAGCCTACGCTCCCTTTACGCCCAGTGATTCCGAACAACGCTCGGGACCTTCGTATTACCGCGGCTGCTGGCACGAAGTTAGCCGTCCCTTCCTCTAGTGATACTCTCAAACCGGCTCGCAGTTAACGCCCGGCTTTACTCTCACTTGACAGGAGTTTACAATCCGAAGACCTTCATCCTCCACGCGGCGTCACACCATCAGGCTTTCGCCCATTGTGAATGATTCTCGACTGCTGCCACCCGTAGGTGTCTGGACCGTGTCTCAGTTCCAGTGTGGCTGGTCATCCTCTCAGACCAGCTACCCGTCGTTGCCTTGGTGGGCCGTTACCCCGCCAACTAGCTGATAGGCCGCGAACTCATCCGGAAGCGGCACCTTTCAGCACCTTCCGCAACAGACTGATGCCAGCCTGTGCCACACGGGGTATTAATCCAAGTTTCCCTGGGCTATCCCCCTCTTCCGGGCAGATTGTTCACGTGTTACGCACCCGTCCGCCACTGAACGGATATTGCTACCCGCCCCGTTCGACTTGCATGTCTTATCCACGCCGCCAGCGTTCGTTCTGAGCCAGAATCAAACTCTCCGTATAGAAAGTTTCCAAACATGATTCCGGCATTAGCCGGTTCGCATGCTCAGAAGAAATGTTTGACGTTCGCAGATCCAGTCTCCCAGATCTGCAGGACCGCGCGTCTTCACGACGCGCAGCGCACAAATTAGTCTTTCCTTCTTCTCTCAGAGATTTTCCAGCGGTTCAATCCGCTGAATATCTCTCTAAATGAAACTGTTTGGCAAAGAACGTTCGTTTCAGGGGGACAAAAAGCCCGATTGTGATCGTTTCCGTCACAACCAGGTCCTTCAGCCGCGCTGATCGCATTGTTTCGTGCGACCCCTCTCAATACCACACCCTCCGCCCCACGCAACTCTTTTCTCCCTCTTTTTTGCTTTTCCTCACGCCCCCCGGGGAAGATCCCGGGGGGCGAGCTTCAAAACCGCCAGTCGACCGCCTATTTACTAGGCGCAGGCACGGCCGGAGATGCCTTCACCGGCTCCTTCTCGCCAAGCTTGAGCGTCGGCTCTTTGGCGTCCTCACTGATATCGAGCCCGATCCAGTGGCCATTGAGCGCGTGTGCTGGAAACCCGCAGGCGAGCGCATACTCACCAGCTTCGTCCGCAGTGAAGCTGAACTGATGGGTGCCGTAAGACAGGCCTTTGATATGGTCTGGCACACCGGCACCCTTGAAATAGGGCTCCGGCACCTGAAGCTTCTTCGTGTCATCCTTCTCGATGACGATGAGGCTGTGCGGAATCGGGCTCGGATTGATGTAGGTGACCTCAACCGTCCAGCCTTTCGGGATCGTATAGAGCGCGTTCCCTTTGGCGTAGCCGTTGAAGTTCATGCCGTAGTTCTCAGCCGTCCAGACCGCGACCACCGTGAGCTTCACCGTCTTCGGCTTGTCTCCGAGCCGGAGAAAGTCCTTTTCCGTCAGGCCGGCAACGAGTTCCTTCTTGAGACCGGAGTCAGCGGCGGCGTGATCGGCATGATCAGCAGCGGGAGCCGGGGTTTTCTCGTCCGCTACCGCGGCAGAGAGAGTCAGGGCAAGGATAGGGATAATTCTCGGGATCATAGGGCAAGTGGGATAAATGGCGAACCGCCGGCTGCCGCATCCGCCAGAACTGGCAGCATGAAGCAACAGGCGGTCCGCACGGGATCTTGGATGCTTACTTCTTCTGAAGGGGTGCCGTGACAGCTCCGGCAGGAACCTTGTCGGCAGGAACAATTTTCCAGACCGCACCCTTTTCATTGACCGCAGGATCGACCGGGCCGCCGTAGTTGGCTGTCGCGTGCGTCAGGTAGATGTTGCCCGCTTCATCCTCGCCACCGCTGGTGGGACGGAGATTGGTGTCAAGGTCGAGCATTTCCTCCATCGCCCACTTCCCGGCCGCGTCACGCTTCACAGCCCAGACCTTGCCGCTCCCCCAATCCGCAGAGTAATAAATGCCGTCCATGGCCGGATAATCCTTCCCGCGATAGATGCCGAGACCGATGACGCAGTTGCCTTGGTCCACATGGCTGTACTCTGCGACCGGAAGCACCCCAACCCGTGGATTGGTGGCATCATCCTCAAGGGGGAAGGTATGGCTCCCGCACATGAACTTCCACCCGTAGTTCTCCCCACCTTTACTCCCGGCCGACTGAAAATCGATCTCTTCCCAGTGGTTCTGACCGATGTCGGCAATGAAAAGGTCCCCCGTCTTGCGGTCAAAACTGAAGGTCCATGGATTCCGGATGCCGTAGGCCCAGATCTCAGGTTTGGCGAGCGGATGAATCTGGGAGAACTGCTTCTCCGAGATGCCAAAGAGCGTCATCTGCTGCTTCGGTGTGATGAATGGGTTGTCCTTGGGAATGCCGTACGCGCGGTCCGGCGTCGACGTGTTCACGTCAATGCGCAGCATCTTGCCGAGCCATGTGTGCAGATCCTGCCCCGCACTGATGACATCCCCTTCCCAGCCGCCGTCACCAACCCCGACATACAGGTAGCCGTCAGGCCCGAACTTCATCTTGCCGCCGTGGTGGTTGCAGTACGGGAAGTCAATCTGCATGATCACCCGCGCGGATTCCGGGTCGATGCGGTCCGGGTTCTTCTTAGAAATCTGATATTCCGTCAGCAGCGTCGCCCCATTGAACCAGAGGTCGGCGTAGCTCACATACAGCTTGCCGTTTTCCTTGAACTTCGGGTGAAATTCGATGCCGAACAGCCCTTCCTCAAGGAACGAGCTGATCGTCTTGTCCTTCAGGTCGAGGGCGGGCTTGTCGAGGAGTTTGCCGTCCTTGATGACGCGGACAAGGCCATGCCGTTCACACACGAAGAGACGGCCGGACCCGTCGTTTGGAGCGGAAACGTCCACAGGATCAACAAGACCGTCTGCCACCTTGACGAGAGCAATGGGAGGCGCACCGGCAACTTTGCCGCCGGGTTGAGCCACTGCGTCGGCGGCACGGGTCGCGAGCGGCAGCGCGCACGCTGCGGAGAGGCTCAGAATGGGGAGGATGTTTTTTTGCATGGGAGGAGGCCGGAAGCTATCCTTCCGACCGCCGTGATGGCAAGCATCGGCTTGCACTTTTCAGCGGCACTGCCCTCCAGCAGATTGCGCCGCCAGTGTCACACGAGCATCCCGCGAACGACGGAGCCATGCACGTCCGTGAGCCGGAACTGACGGCCCTGGTAGCGGAACGTGAGCGCCTCGTGGTTGATGCCGCAGAGGTGCATGATCGTCGCCTGCATGTCGTGAACATGCACGGGGTCCTTGACGATATTCCATGCGAAATCGTCGGTTTCACCCCAGACCGTGCCTGGCTTGACACCGCCGCCGGCGAGCCACCAGCTGTATGCCCGCCCAAAGTGATCCCGACCATTCGGCTTTGCAGGGTCACCCTGCCCGAAAGGCGTGCGCCCGAATTCCCCGCCCCATGTGACCAGAGTGTCATCGAGCAATCCCCGTTGCTTGAGATCCTTGACGAGCGCCGCACTCGGGAGGTCAGTATCACGGCATTGCTCCTCCAGCTGCGTGAAGAGATTGCCATGCTGATCCCAGCCGCTGTGCATGAGTTGTACAAAGCGGACGCCGCGCTCAAGAAGACGGCGGGCAATCAGACAGTTGTTCGCGTAGCTCCCCTTGGTAAGGACATCCGGGCCGTACATTTCGAGTACCGATTTCGGTTCATTCGAGAAGTCGAGGAGATCCGGGACGCTCGCCTGCATGCGGAAAGCCATCTCGTATTGGGCAATCCGGGTGTCCGTCTCAGGGTCGCCATAATCCGCAAGATGCTCCGCATTGAGCGCATTGATGTCATCAAGCAGCAATCGCCGGGCCTCCCGGCTGACGCCGGCCGGGTTGTCGAGATACGGAACCGGTTCGCCCGTATTCCGGAAACGTACCCCCTGATAGCGGCTCGGCAGAAATCCCGCGCCCCAGTAGTAATCGAAAAAAAGCTGCCCGCAGGTCTTGCCGCGGTCGGACGAGGTCATCACCACAAACGCAGGAAGGTCCTGAGATTCGCAGCCGAGCCCGTAGGAAAGCCACGAACCAATGCTGGGGCGGCCAGGGACCTGCGAACCGGTCATGAAAAACGTGACGCCCGGAGCGTGGTTGACCGCCTCGGTGTTCATCGAACGCACCACGCAGATATCATCCGCAATCGATCCAATCCCCGGCAGCATCGAACTGATTTCCGTACCGCTGCGGCCGTACCGCTGAAATGGCTTGATCCCCGGCACGATCGGCCATCGCTTGCTGCCCGCGGTCATCGTCGAAAGCCGTGTCGTGCCACGGACGCTGTCCGGAATGTCCTGCCCAGCCATCTTTTCCATGAGCGGCTTCCGATCAAACAAGTCGACGTGCGAAGGTGCCCCACCCTGCCACAGGCAGACGACGCGTTTGGCCTTCGGGGCAAAATGGGGAAGCCCCGGAAGCCCACCCGACGCCGCGGCGTCATCCCTGAGCAGCGACGCAAGGGCGACACCGCCCAGACCAGCAGCGGATCGGCCAAAGAAACCGCGCCGGGTGACCCGCTGCGTATGAAGGTCGAATGGATTCATGGGCTTGTCCCGCTAAACGCCGGGCCCGAACCGGGTGTTTCAGGATTCGCCACCGTCACTTGCCGAGATCGAAGAGAAAGCGCAGCAGGTCGAGCCGCTGCGCCTCGGTCATCCACGCGGTCAGCCCTTCCGGCATCAGGCTCCCACTGTCGTGGCGCTGCGTAACGTCGGCCTTCACCACTGATTCGGTCGATTCGGTACCCGGAACCCGCAGTACGATCGTCTTGTCGTCTTCGCGGACCTTGTATCCTGCCGTCACCCGGCTGTCGCGAGTCGTGATGGTCGTGAGAAAGTACCCTTCTTTGATCTGTCGGTGAGGCCACAGAACCGATTCCGCAATGAGTTCCGGGGTCATGCCACGCCCGACCGCCGTCAGATTCGGGCCGGTCAGCCCTCCCTCGTCGCCAACCTTGTGGCAACTCAGGCAACCGGACTGCGGAGCCCGGAAAATGGCCGCCCCGCGGGCAGCATCGCCACTGGCGCGGGCGTCGGCGACGAGTCGCTGGACAACTTCCGGAGCGTAATCCGGCACAATGCTGGCGTTCTCAGGAAGCCCGGCGGCCTTGCGGAGGCTCGCGGCAAGCACCGGTTCGTGCCTTCCGGCCGAAGCCAGCGCCTTTAGCATTGCCAAGGCCGCGGCACCCGACGGCGGATGCTTGCCAAACTCGCCTCCCAGCCACGCAGGCACGTCTTTTGAAGACAAGGCGAGCCCGAGCAAAGTCGCGGCATCCACCGGCGCCGTCCGTTCATCAGCAATCAGCTTCGCAACAACAACCTGGCCCATCTCAGGATTCACCCGCAGCAACGCGCCAGCCGCAGCCATCCGCACGGCGCCGGAACCAGATTCCGCAAGCCTGCTCAGATCCGAAATCGCCTCTGCACCCTTGTATTCCGCCCAGGCCTGCACCGCTCCAGTTGCCGTCGATTCGAAAGACGACGCGAACAATTCACGAATGCGGTCGGCGACTTCCGTCATGCCCCACGCGGCACCGAGCCGATACATGGCGAGCGACAACGCGGCATCGGAATCAGCTCCGGACTGGATCCCGGCGATCATTTCCTTGAGATCACCTGACGGCCGCACCCCGCGCAGGCGCGCAGCATTCGTTAGCGCATCCGCAACCGCCGCCGACACAGGCCCCGCACCGACAGCCCCGGCGAGCTGCTCAGGATTGCCCGCCCCAATCAGAAGCACCCGGAGTGATTCAACACTCGCCGCAGGTGCCTTGCCGCTCGCAAGAATCCGAGCGACCGCACCAGCCGTGTCAGGATTCCCGTCCGTCTGCAGCAGGTGAGCAAGGTGCGCCACGTTCCCCTCAAAGGTCAGCTTCCCGGCCTCAAGCGCCGGAGCCCAGACGGATTTGGTGGCACGAATCGTATTGGCCAGCGCATAGTCGATGAATCGGTCGCGCGGGTGGTCCAAAACAGTGAGCGCGGCCTCGACAGCACGGGCACTGCCGAAATATCCGGCCGCCACGACCCCTTCAAGACGCACCCGTGGATTCGGGTCATTGATGGCATTGGCTAGCAAATGAAGCCCTTCGTTGAGTGCATCGGGCGAGGCATCCGCAGTCACCAACTGGCTGCCAAGCCGCACCGCAAACGCCCTCAGCGCAGCATCGTCATGCGAAAGGCACTTGAGCAGCAGCGGTTCTGGAATCTCCCCGCGCATCGCCGCGAGCGATACCATCTCAAACAACCGCGACGCATCTGCCATGTTCTGCCAAGGCTCGTCGGGCAACGCGTCCGCCATTCCCGCAAGTAGTCGGCGGGCCTGATCGCGAACCCACCGCTCCGGCGACTCCAGTTGTTCCCTCAATCCGGTGGCATCCATCGATTCGAGCGCCGGGCGCGACGCGAGCGGCCGATCCTTCGCCGTAATGCGCCAGACGCGGCCGTGTGTCTTGTCGCGGTTCGGATCACGATAGCTGGCCTGATAGTGGCCAATGACAGGATTGAACCAGTCGCAGACGTAAAGCGCACCATCCGGTCCAGTCTGAATGCCCAGCGGCCGGAAGACATTGCTGGACGATGTAATCAGCGGTCCAAGATCATCCGTTCGGAACCCGCTGCCGTCGTCCGCCAATCGATAGAGCAGCACCTGACTGCCGAAGTACACAGGCTTGCAGAGGACTCCCTGAAGGTCAGGAGGAAGGTGCGAGCTGCTGATGAACTCAAGGCACATGCCTTTCACCGGCGAAACCGCGAGCGCGCCAATATTGTAGTACTGAGGCGGAGCCGCCAGCGTGCCCAGTCCCGGCGTTGTGTAAAACCCAGGCGTATTGTCCGCCGCACAGTGGAACACCTGACCTCGATCGTCGAAGGTCACACCCCAGCAATTCGCCCCCGCCGCCGCGTTGCCGAAGAATCCCTGCAGCTTCCAAGTCCGCGGATCGAATCGCCACAGCCCCGCCCGGTCGAACTGAACGATCCCATGCGGGGTCTCAATCCGGGAAAAGATGTGCAATCCCTGACTGAACCAGAGGCATCCGTCCGGCCCCCACCGCAGCGAATTGATCATCTGGTGCGAATCACCCGTCCCGAATCCTGACAAAATCACCATCCGTTCATCCGCACGCCCGTCACCATCCGTGTCCCGGAACTTCGCAAGCTGCGTGCTCTCGCAGATGTACACTCCCCCATCCGTCGCAAACTCTATCCCCATCGGCATCGTCAGGCCGCTCGCAAAGCGCTGGAACTTGTCCGCCTTACCATCAGCGTCAGTGTCCTCGCACACAAGCACATAGTCACCGTGCGCCTCGCCTGGCACGAGCTGCGGATACGATGGCGAACACGCCGCCCACAGTCTCCCCCGCGCATCCCAGCGCATCGAAAGCGGCTTCACAAGGCCGTCGGCCTCGCTCGCAAAGAGATTCACAGCAAACCCGTCGCGAACCTTGAACGTCCCTAGCTCCTCCGCCGGATCGAGCAGGGGACCAGGCTTCGGCACCACAACCTCCACCGGCCCGATGGCTCCTCCAGCGGCCAGTGTCTGAATGCCCTCGTCCGCAGCGCGCAGCAACGGTTTATACCGCTCCAACTCCTGCGCCATCGGCGGATGGCTGCCGATTCCCTTTCCGAACGGCTGTTCCGTCCGGTCACTGTACGCGAACGCCCAGTTCATCGTCTTCCAGCAATCGTGCCAATGGCGGTTCTTCGCACGGATCTCGCCGAGCAACTGATCGCCCGCTCGCTCATGCGGCAGGCCCAGCGCCCCGACTAGCATCTGATTGAATCCACCTCGCAACGCCCCGTCCGTCACATGAACTCCGTTGATCGTGCGCAGCGCACCACCGAGCGGCGGCTCACTCGCCGGCCAGTCGAGCACAATCGCGCCGCGCTCCATGGCAAGCCGCTCCATGACCGCCGCAAACCGGCCCAGCCGCTTGTTCTTCGACGCATCATCAAATGGCATCGGCAGCACCACCACAAGGCGCGGCGTAACCGCCTTGATCTCATCAAGGTGCTTCGCGCAGGCCGCAGCGAACGCCGCTTCGTCGCGGCTGAGATCGAGCGCTTCCATCTGCCCGAACCACAGAAACACACACGTCGCGTTCACCGCATCAAGCTGGTCCTTCCACGACCCGAAATTCATGTCGCGCCACTGCTCGTAAACCGTGTCACCCTCCCACGCCATGCTCCGGAACCTCGGCTTTTGTTCCTTCGCAGCGAGCGCCAGCGCGCCTTCAAAACCTCCTTCCTCCACTAGCCGGACCATGTTCGTCCCCCCGGTGAAAACGATCACTTCGCCTTGCCGGATCACGAATTTCCCGTCCGCAAACGGCTCCCGCGGCGGCGCCGGCTGAGGATCGGCAAAACGCGCCGTTGGTCCGGTCGGGGCCGCAGGAACATTCAGCTCCTCAATCGCAAGATCCTTGTACCAGACTTGGGATTTCGCGCCGCCGTGGATCTGCACCGCAATGATGCCGCTCAACGGGATGCTCTCGTCCGCCTCAGTATAGTCCACCGTCTGAACCCCGTTGAGCCAGATCTGAATGCGCCGACCTTCAGCACGGATCCGGTAGCGGTTCCACTCACCAAGTGGCTTGCGCGCCTTCTCCAGCACTTCCTTCGAAGGCAGCGCCAGCATCTTGTTCCGGCGACTCTCGTCGTAGAGCGCCCCGTCATAGCCCGCCCCGAGGTCCGCCTGATACCCGGAAACTTCGTGATCATTCGGAATCCGGTTCGTCCGAAACTGCACCCCCCCGTTCACAAACCCTTCCGTCCCGATCAGCTTCCAACTGACGCTCAGGTCGAAATCCCCGAACTCCCGCTTCGTCGAAAGAAACTCATTGCGCGGCTGCTCACGATCCACGCTGCCCGCCGTGAACACATTCTCCTCAATCCTCCATGTCCCTTTCGTGTCTCCCTCCCAGCCATTGAAAGACCCATCAAACAACGAATACGCCCCGCCGCACGCGCGGCAGGCAAGGAACAGAAAAACAAGAAAACGCATGGGAAACACCGGTGAAAGCATCAGAAGTATCACCAAACGTCTCCCAGCGGAAGGCTTTGCATCCGCAATCGGAAGCATCGTCACACCATCGACATCCGCGACGCATTTCAGCCCGGTTTGCGGAGAAATCGCCAGTGGCAGCCTCCCCGCAGTCTGTCAGCATCGCTCCCATCGAATATGAGACTGCTTCCGCCTCTACTGTCTGCCGCCGTTCTGACCGCCTTGCCCTTGAGCGCACAGGTTCCGCTGATTCCTTCGCTCACCCCTGAGCAAACCCGGGCCGCCGTCTTCGAAACCTTCCGCCCCGCAAAGGAACCGCAGTCCCTCCAGCATCCACGGCCGCTCGCCAACTTCCGACTCCACCTCGAATTCCGCCTCCCGGATCAGTCCGCAACCGCCGCCGTGCAGGCCGGAACAGGCGAACCAATCACCCTCAATCCACCGCCCGACCGCGACTGGCACGTCCTCGAATTGCGGGCCGAAATGACCGCAGGCAGTCCCGGCTTCGTCGAAACCTCCATCGATGGCAAAGCCGCCACCGCAAAGCCATTGTCCGGATCCGGCAAATCAAGCGGACCCGCCGCAGACGGATTGCGCTTCGACCGCGACTTCACCGCCATGGTCCAGTTCCGCTCCGAAGGCGAAGGCGCACTCTTCTCTTTCTGCCGTCCCGAAAAATGGGAGCCCGACGCCAAAATGGTTGGTCTCCGCGACGGCCGTCTGTTCTTCGACATCGGATGGTTAGGAGAAATCACCAGCCGCCGCGCCGGCCTCAATGACGGCAAGGTCCACACCGCCGTGCTGCGCCTCAGCAACGGCAGGGCTCAATTCTTCATCGATGGCCGCCCCGACTCCGCAAAAGACGGGATGCTCAAACCCGACGCCGCAGACCACACGTTCCAGACCGGCCGCGGTTCCGGCGGCTTCCTCGGCGACCTGACCAAAGGCGCGGTCAGCGGCATCCGTTACTGGGAACGCGCCCTCAACGACTCCGAAGCCAAGCAACTCAGCTCCGGCGACGCCGGCAGCATCAATACCCCCATGTATCAATGGACCGGTGAAGCCGACGAAGCCACCTTCCCTCGCGGCATCCCCGGTATTCCCGTCCCGCTCAGCCTGACAATCTCCGGCGGCGCGGAAATCCGCAACGCATGGGTCCAACCTCTCGACTCCGCCGATCATGCCGCCCTCATCCGCGGCTGGAATGCCGAAACCCTCGCAGAGGGTGCGCGCATCTACGGAACTCTCTGCGTCACCTGCCACGGCACCGAATCCAAAGAAGGCTCCATGCCGACCTCCCGCCGGTTCCACAAGGACCCGTTCAAGAATGGCAGCGATCCATGGCGGCAGTTCCAGACGCTCACTCACGGCTACGGCCTCATGATGCCCATGCCGCAGTACACCGCCGCTCAGAAATACGCCGTCATCCATTACATCCGGGAAACCTTCCTCAAGCCTTTCAACGCCTCACAATACTCTGCCGTCGACGACGCCTCCCTGGCTTCACTGCCCCTCCGCATGAAGTCGCTCGCCGCAGAACAGGCACCAAAGGAAGACCCGGCCACTCAATACGAACGGATGGACTTCGGCCCGGCCCTCCAATGGACCTATCAGATCGCTCCGGGCAACATCGCCCAGAAGGGCATCGCCGCACGTCTCGACGACGGACCCGGCGGCGTTTCCAAAGGCCGGGCATGGATGATCTACGAACACGACACGCTCCAGGCAGCCGCCGCCATGACCGGCAAATTCATCGACTGGCGCGGCGTCGCCTTCGACGGCTCCCACGGCACCCACGCCAGCCTCACCGGCGACCTCCTCTTCAGCAACCCTAACCAGCCAGCATGGGCCAACCCGGAAAACGGCTCATGGGACGACGTCCGTTTCCTCGGCCGGGACGGCAAACCCTACGGCCCCCTGCCCCGCTCATGGTGCCGCTACGAAGGCCTCTACCGCCACGGCAGCCTCAGCGTGCTCCAGTACTCCGTCGGCAAGGCCCGTATCCTCGAAGCCGCCGAAGTCGTCGAATACGGCGCGCACCCGCTCTTCATCCGGACCCTGAATATCACAAAATCACCCCACGACCTCAATCTCAGGATCGCCCCTGACTCCGACGGTCTCCAGGTCGACGCCCCTGCACCCGGCATCACCCTCACCAAATCCGCTGGCTTCCACCTGCTCACCATTCCCGCCTCCGCCACCCCCGCGCAGTTCCGCATCGGTATCACCAAGGGAGCAGACGACGCAACCCGCGCCGCCCTCATCAATGCCGCACGCATCCCCCTCGACCTCGCCTCCCTAACCAAAGGCGGCCCGGCACAATGGCCTCAGGATGTCATCACTCAAGGCATCCCCGGCGACGACAGCGGTCCCTTCGCCACCGACATCATCACCCACCCCGACGCCGCCGCCAACCCATGGCAATCATGGCTCCGTCTCACCGGTTTCGACTTCTACCCCGATGCCGACCGCGCCGCCGTCTGCACATGGATGGGCGACGTCTGGACCGTCACAGGCCTCACTCAACAACCGCTCGGCGAACTCAAATGGCGCCGGATCGCCTCCGGCCTCTTCCAGCCGCTCGGCCTCAAAATCATCAACGGCTCCATCTTCGTCTGCTGCCGCGACCAGCTCGCAAAACTCCACGACCTCAACGCCGACGGCGAAACTGACTTCATCGAATGCTTCAACTCCGACCACCAGGTCACCGAGCACTTCCATGAATTCGCCATGGGTCTCCAGTCCGATGCCGCAGGCAACTTCTACTACGCCAAATCCGCCCGCCATGCTCTCAAGGAGGTCGTCGCCCACCACGGCACGCTCCTCCGCGTCAGCGCCGACGGCACCCACACCGATATTCTCGCCACTGGATTCCGCGCCGCCAACGGCGTCTGCCTCAATCCGGACGGCACGTTCTTCGTCACCGATCAGGAAGGCCACTGGACTCCCAAGAACCGCATCAATCTCGTCCGCGGCACCGGCCCTGACGAATTCTACGGCAACATGTTCGGCTATCACAACATCACCGACAGCAGCAACAGCGCCATGCAGCAGCCACTCTGCTGGATCACCAACGCCTTCGACCGCTCCCCCTCGGAACTCGTCTGGGTCCCCAAAGACGCCAAATGGGGCCCGCTCAACGGTTCGCTCCTCAACCTCTCCTACGGCTACGGCAAGATCTACACTGTCCCCTTCGAGAAGTCCGGCAACCAACCCCAGGGCGGCATGTGCGCCCTTCCCATGCCGCAGTTCCCCACAGGCGTCATGCGCGGCCGCTTCCACCCCACCGACGGTCAGTTCTACGCCTGCGGCATGTTCGCATGGGCCGGCAATCAAGGCCAGCCCGGAGGATTCTACCGCGTCCGCTGGACCGGAAAACCCGCCCTCCAACCCATCGGCCTCCACTTCGCGAAGGGCTCCGTCAAACTCGACTTCAGCGACACCCTCGACGCCACCTCCGCCGCCGACATCTCGCGCTACGAAGTCCGTGCATGGGACCTCAAACGCTCCGCCAACTACGGCAGCGAACACATCGGCGAAGCCGCCCTCCCAATCACCGCCGCCACCCTCCGCGACGGAAAATCCCTGACGCTCACCGTCCCCACTCTGCGCCCCGCCATGGGCGTCTCCGTCACCTGCCGCCTGCGCGGCGCCGATGGCAAGGACACCGAACGCGTCCTCCACGGCACCATCCACCAACTCGGCGAACCCTGAGTAACATTCCCTCTCATCCCGCGGTTGCCGGGAGAAAAGATGTGCGTTTAGGTTCGGCGCGCGCGTGAGCGGGCCAGTTCGACCCGCTCCGGATGTTCCCTTCAGGACACCCGCAGTCGCCGCGTCATCAAGAACTCCCGAGCAACCATGAGCGATATTCTCAGCCGTCCCACTGTGCTGGTGCTCAACCGGCATTGGCAGGCCATCGACGTCAAATCTCCCGCCGAAGCCTTCGGCATGATGGCCGCAGGCTCAGCCAGCGGTCTCGACATCAGCGAAGATGGCATGCGCCCAGTCAAATGGACCGAATGGCTGACCCTCCCAGTCAGGGAACACGACCTCCCGGTCCGGACAGTCCGCGGTGCCGTCCGCGCTCCCACCGTCCTCGTCCTCGCACGCTTCGCCAGAATGCCCCGCCGCCGCCTCAGCTTCTCCCTACGCGGTCTCTGGGAACGCGACGGCGGCGTCTGCCAATACACCGGCCGACGTCTCCAGCCAGGCGAAGGCAACATCGATCACGTCATCCCACGCAGCCGCGGCGGCGCCTCCTCATGGGAAAACTGCGTCCTCGCCTGCAAACGCATCAACCAGCGCAAAGGCGACCGCACCCCAGACGAGGCCGGCCTCCAACTCCTCCGCGCCCCTTCCCCGCCACGCGAACTCCCCGCTTCCGCCTTCATCCGCAATACCCTCGGCATCCGCGACTGGGAAGCCTTCCTCGTGTCCTGATCCGGCCACCGCCGCCACGCGGACCTCAGTGCCCTCCCTGAACGGACGATCCAATCTGCACGCGCTGCATCCGCGCCTTCTCACGGTTCGCCTTCCAGATCGCTCGTAGCCTCACCGCGTGCGGCGCAATCTCCAGCGGCAGCATCGCCGACGGATCCAGCTTGCTCACAATCGGCTCCAGCACCGCCAGCCTCAGCCCGACCGATGGCGACCGGTCCATCGGATCCTCGCTCCGGTACAAATCCATCAGCCGCCGCCAGGCCTCCAGTTCCCGACCAGGAACGTCCGCCAGATGATACGCCGCAAACCGCCGCAGGTAAGGCGGTGCCCCGGGACACGCCGCACCCAACTCGCACGCTCGCGACGCCGCCAGAAAATCCGGCTCCGGATTCAACTCGCTCGTATGCAGCAACCGAAGCCGCTCATACAACTGGTACACCTTCGGATTGTACCGCAGCCCTTCCTCAATCAGCCCAATCGCCTTCACAAACGCCTGACGCGACTTCATCGTCTTCACCGCCGGCGAACGCACAGACTCATACTGGTAATTGTCCGCCGCATTGAATCCCGCATGCCACGCCCTCAGGTCCCAGTAGTGCCACTCGCGCGGCTGGAGCTTGTTGCAGATCGCATAGTACTCATCCACCAGCCCCCACTGCCGCTCCTGCCACGGCCGGATCGTTTTCAACTCCACCAGACTCGCCACCACCGAACGAAACCCGCCCAGCACCGCAATGAAAAACGACTGCCCCAGTTCGTCCCGCAGCGACGCGCTGAGCGGCGGCTCAAGAATGCCTCGCCCCTGAAGGTCCCGCGTGCGGGCCTGCTCAAACGGCAGCCGCAGCACTCCCCCAGCCACAATAATGGCCAGCGCGAGCAGTATGCGGCGGGGCGGAATGCTCATCGCTTCAGAGTTCCTTGTCCGCAAAAAGCACCCACGCCGCCAGCATGTACAGCACACAGTAAATGCCACACAACCCACCCATCTTCAAAACCTCGACTCCCGGCACCACCGTCCCCGTAATCACCGCATCCAGCACATCGAAGGTCTTGAAATCCGGAAACAGCACCGCCACCCCACCCGCCACCAGCCGCGGCAGCACCGCTCCATCCGCTTCATCAAGCAGCACCTCCCGCGCCAGCCCCTGCGCGTGACCAATCACCATCAGCGCCAGCGATACCATGATCGTAAACAGCGTCGACGTCGCAAACGTGCTCACCAGCAGCGTCACCGCAGTCAGCACGATCGACTTCGCCAGAATCGCCGCCATCCCCGCCTGCAGGTTCCAGCTAGCCCCCTGCTGCGTCGCCACTTCAATAATCTCCGCCACCGCCTTCTCCCGCTCTTCCTGACTCCGGAAAGGCCGGTACTCCAGCTCCGCAACATTCTGCTCCACCACCGTCCGCTGCTTCAAATGCAGCACCCCCGTGAACAGCAGATCCATCGCCCCGAGACTGATCACCAGCACCAGCACCATCCCCGTCAGCTTCCCTAGCAGATACTCCAGCCGCGACACCGGTTTGCACAGAATCGTGTACAGCGTCCGGTCCTCCACATCCCGCGGAATCAGCATCGCCGTCCCCGCGATCGCAAATAGCATGCAGAACAGCTGAATCGCCGCAAACGACACGTCCTTCAGCATCTTCAATTCCTGCTCGGTCTTCAGATCCGCGAACGCAAAACTCGCCCCGATCAGCACCACCGCAAAAATCGCCATGAACGCAAACACCTTCATCCGCACCAACTGCGTCAGCGTTCCCGTCGCAATAGTCCAGACTCGCCCGAACGAAAACGATCGGTGTCGGCGGATTGGAGAACCAGTTTCCATGATACGTCAGGATTTGCCCCCGGAAGCCCGCGCCGCTTCCGCAGCAGCACTCGTCACTTCAAGGAACAGGGTTTCAAGGGTCGTCCTCGGATGGCCGTCATGGATCCACTTCGCTCCCCGCGCCGCCGCCAGCGCCCGGATCTCCTCCATCAACTCCGGCGTCATCCCCTCCAGCACAATCTCCGATCGGTTCCCCACCTCAGTGATCTCCGCAAGGCTCCCCTCCCTCAGCATCCGCCCCCGAAAGATAATCCCGATCCGGTCGCAGACTTCCTGCACCTGCTCCAGCAAATGCGACGAAAGGATCACCGTGATCCCCCGACGCTTCAACTCCATGATCAGGTCCCGAATCTGCCTCGACCCCAGCGGATCCACCCCGGCCGTCGGCTCATCCAGCACCACCAGCCTCGGCCGGTGAATGATCGCCTGCGCGAGCCCAATCCGCTGCAGCATCCCCTTCGAATACCCACCCAGTCGGCGATCGCGCGATTCCTCAAGGTCCACCAGCGCCAGCATCTCCCCAATCCGGTCGCGCAACTCCCGCCCCCGCAACCCGCAGAGCTTCCCGTAAAACTCCAGCGTCTCCGCTCCCGTCAGATGCTTGTAGAAATACGGATTCTCCGGCAGATACCCAACCTCCTCACGACTGTCCACCCGCGCACTGTCGCGCCCGAAAATCGCACACTTGCCGCTCGTCGCCCGCAGCAACCCCAGCAGCACCTTCATCGTCGTACTCTTCCCGGATCCATTCGGCCCGATCAATCCGTACACCTCTCCCGGCTGCACCTCCAATGACACGTCCGACACCGCCGTGAATTCACGACGCCGCAGGCCCGGAACGCGGAAAACCCGCGTGAGCTGTTCGACACTGACCGCCGGGACAGATGACATGCCCCCACCCTATCCCGGATGCCGCGCCGTCAAGGGTGACAGCATCGCTTCCACAAGATCCCCTGCCCTTCACTCCGCGACCCTCACCCGCCCAGACCCCGACCTCAGCAGCCATACCGATGCCACCCCAAGCAATCCGCACACCGCCCACAGCGCATCAGGATGCCACGCGAAAAGCATCAACCCCGACCACCCGCCAAACGTCGCCCCACCAGACCACGCAAACGATGCCATGCCCGCATATCGCCCCCGCATGTCCGCCGGCGAAAGCTGCTGCACCCACGCCGAATGCCGCGGCAGGCTCAGCATCTCCCCGAAGGTCAGCACCACCATCGACGCCACCGCCGCCACCAGCCCAGGACCCGCAGCGTTGACCGCCACCCCCGCCCCAAGCAGAAAAAATCCCGCCGCAACCGCACGCCGCGGCAGCCAGCGGCTCGTCATCGCCGCTAGCGGAATCTCCAGCAGAATCACCAGCAACCCGTTCAGCGACTGCACCACTCCACAATGCTTCTCCGTATAGCCGCCGCTCAGCAGATGCAGATTCATCGCCGTACTCACCTGCCGGAATACAAACGCCGCACACACCGTCGCCGCCAGCAGACGAATCATGTCAGGACTCCCCGCAAGGCTCCGCAACGCTGGCTTCCACGCCGTCTCGCCCGCACGCTGCGAATTCCCATGCGGCAGAAAAAACCAGCTCAGCCCCGCAAACAGCAGCGACGTGCATGCATCCGCCGTGAACAGCCATTGATAGCTGTGCGCATCCGCCACAAACCCCGCCACCGCCGGCCCAAACGCCCACCCAGTATTGATCGCAAACCGCTGCAGCAGCATCGCCGGCACCCGATCCTCCTCCGACACCAGATCCGCCACCATCGCATGCATCGCCGGCTGCGCCCCCTGACCAGCAAACCCCGCCAGCGTCGCCAACACACAAATCGCCACCAGCGACTCACCCGCAAACCCCATGCAGAATACCATGCACGCCTCCGCCAGCAGCGACACCGCCATGATCCGGTTCCGCCCAAACCGATCCGCCGCAGGCCCCGCAATCAGCGTGCACCCGAACGCCCCAGCCCCGTAAAGCGTCACCGCCAGCCCCGCCTCACCAGCACTGAACCCCCGACGCGTCATGAACATCGTCAGAAACGGCACCAGAAACGTCGCAAAACGATTCACAAACGTCCCCGCCGCCAGCAGCCACATCCCCGACGGCAGCCGGCGCATCGCCCCTAGCATCTCTCTCGCTTGCTGCCCCGGCATCGTTTCAGTTCATGCCGGAGCCCTGACCCCTCAGGCCCCGCGGTCGCAGGTTCTCAATGCAGAAAATGACGGTGCCCGGTGAACACCATCGCCACCCCGCGCTCATCCGCAGCCGCAATCACCTCCGGATCCTTCACGCTCCCTCCAGGCTGAATCGCCGCCGTCGCCCCCGCATCCGCCGCCGCAATAAGCCCATCCGGAAACGGAAACATCGCGTCGCTCGCCACCACACTCCCATCAAGCGACAACCCAGCCTCCTTCGCCTTCCACACCGCGATCCGGCACGAATCCACACGGCTCATCTGCCCGGCCCCGATCCCCAGAGTCCGATCCGGCCCCGCAAACACGATCGCGTTCGACTTCACATGCTTCACCACCCGCCACGCAAACCGCATCGCGTCCAGTTCCTCCTTCGACGGCGGCCGCTGCGTCCGCACTTTCTCCTCAAGATTGCTCAACCCTAGCGCCTTCACATCCCGGTCCATCACCATGATGCCTCCAGGCGCACTCCGCAGCACCGGATTCTTCTCCATCCACTGCCCATAGGCATCCATGTGCGCCACCATCAGCCGCAGATTCTTCTTCTTCTGCAGAATCGCCCGCGCCTCCGGCTCAAAATCCGGCGCAATGATCACATCGGTGAAAATCTCACTGATCACCCGCGCCAACCGTTCCGTCAGCGGCCGGTTCGTGACAATCACCCCGCCGAACGGAGCCTGCTTGTCAGTCTCAAACGCCTTGTCCCACGCCGCCCTCAAATCGTCATCACAACCCACCCCGCACGGATTCGTGTGCTTCAGAATCGCCACCACCGGCCGCTTGAACTCCAGCACCAGCTCCGTCGCCGATTCAATATCAAGGATGTTCGTGTAACTCAGTTCCTTGCCCTGCAGCTTCTCGAAATAATCCGAGAAATTCCCGTACAGGCTCGCCTTCTGATGCGGATTGTCCCCGTTCCGCAGGGTCTGACAAAGCGGCAGGCTGATGCTGAAATTCGCCTCCGTCTCCTGCTCCTTGTTCAGAAAGTCAGCGATCGCCGAATCATACGCCGCCGTCCGCTGATAAACTTTGATCGCTAGGCGCTCCCGCGTCTTCAGCGTCGTCGCCCCGCCGTTCGCCTTCATCTCCTCAAGCACCGGACCGTAATCCCCCGGATCCGTCACCACCGTCACACTCTGGTAATTCTTCGACGCCCCGCGCAGCATCGCCGGACCGCCAATATCAATGTTCTCAATCGCGTCCTCCAGCGTCACCCCTTCTTTCGCTATCGTCTTCTCAAACGGATAGAGATTCACAATCACCAGATCAATCGGCGGCACATCCAGTTCCTTCGCCCGCTTCTCATGCTCCGCATCCCCCCGAACCTGCAGAAACCCACCATGAATCCGCGGATGCAGTGTCTTCACCCGGCCATCAAAACACTCAGGATACCCCGTATAGTCACTCACCTCCACCACCGGCAATTCAAGGCCCCGCAAATACGCCGCACTCCCACCCGTCGACAGCAGCTCCACCCCCAGCTCGTGCAGTCCCCGGGCAAATTCATCCAGACCGGTTTTGTCAGAGACAGAAATGAGCGCGCGGGTGATTTTCATGGAATTCTGGTGGGCTCGCAGAGTCGGAACACCCCCGAGTGGCGCAAGGGAGAAATCCATTTCCCCGCCATCCCGGCTCCACCACCCCCGACCGCCACCACCGCTGTCGAATTGACAGCCCGCCCCCCCCGGAGGATCATCCCCCCATGACTCCGACCGCAAGGCTCCTTCTCGTGCTGCTGCCTTTGTGCGGCCAGTTCCACTCCGCCGCTCTCGCCGACGAATCCCCCCCGCCGACCGCCAAAACCGAATCGCCTCAGCCAGCGGCAAAACCGCTCGCCGACTACATCCGCTTCGCTCAGGACGAAAAAGGCACCCGCCTCGAGGTCGCCGTCCGCAGCTTCCTCCTCCCAGATGGCACCACCATCGACCTCGCCGGCGCCGTCCACATCGCCGACGCCTCCTACTACAAGGACCTCAATCAGCGCTTCACTTCCTACGACGCCGTCCTCTACGAACTCGTCGGCTCTCCCTCAGCCCTCAAAAAAGCCAAGGAAGAACAGGAATCCAACGACGCACCCGACAAACCCAAAGCCCGCCCCCACCCCCTGCGCTTCCTCCAGCAGACCATGGGCAGCATGCTCAAACTCTCCTTCCAACTCGAAGAAGTCGACTACTCGCCGGACAACATGGTCCACGCCGACGTCACACCAGAAGAATTCGCAGCCCTCCAGAAAGCCCGCGGCGAATCCATGATGACCCTCATGGCCAAAGCCATGGCCGCCCAGTACGACGAAGATTTCGCCGAAGACAACGCCGCCGCCGCAGAACTCGACGGCGCCAAACTCCTCCGCATCCTCCTCAGCCGCAACGCCGCCGCCGAATTCAAAATCCTCCTCGCGAAAATCTTCGATCAGGCCGAGCGCACCACCGCCAAACTCGAAGGCCCCGGCGGCTCAGCCATCCTTAAAGACCGCAACGACGTCGCCTTCCGTAAACTCAAGGAAATCGCCGCCTCCAAACCAGGAAAACGCTTCTGCGTCTTCTATGGTGCCGCCCACATGCCAGGCCTCGAATCCATGATTCTCTCGGAACTCCACGGCAAAGAAACCGCCACCGCATGGCTTCCCGCATGGAATATGCCGAAAACCACTCCGCTTCCCCCTCCCAGCAAACAATCTGAATCAGCTCCCAAATAATTTCCGCATCGTCTTTTTCCCAATACTCCCTCGGGAAAACCACCATCCCTGACGCCGGATTCACGCCGGAATTACTTTTTTGCCGAAAAACCGTGGCATTTCCCACAGTTTGCGGAATCATCAGCAAGGGTGCCTGCGATTGTCGCAGTCACAGGCACCCGAATCCCGCCCGGTGCGGTTCAGAATCTGTCGAAACGCCATCGGGTGGGCGGATCGACAGCCCATGAACTGCACCGGGCCTTTTTCTGCCGCGTTTCCAACTTTCGGCTCGCACACCCCCCGGCAGCGTCGACGCCTCAGCGCAACACCACCCTGACGCGCGCATAAAGATTCCCCGCGCTCAGCGCCGCTTTACTCCGCCACGTCTCCGTCACGCTGCCATCCGCATTCGTCACCGTCCCAACCAGCACCGGAGGATTCGCCCACGTCTGCAGATCAAATCCAAACTGAGCATGGTACTCAAGATCAGGCCGCAACGCAGGTCGCGTGAACGAAATCACCGCATGCTCACCGTCAGCCCCCCCAACCGGCAACCCAGCCTGCGACGGAACCAACGGGTTCAGCCCGAACGCATACTCAAGCTGGTTCGACACGCCATCCCCATCGTCATCCCCCAGCGGCCCGCCCGTCAGCCCATACTGCCACGCAAATGACGCAAACGCCGGTGCCGCCTGTTGTCCCGGAGACCCATTGACCGATCCACTCGCACGCCATTCCAGCGGACTGCCATGCTCAAGCCCTGGCTTCGCCGGCGCGATCAACTCAAGCGTCGGCCCACTCCCATCAGGCGTCTGCGGCCACGGCTCACGGTCGCCATACGCAAACTCAATGATCGGAATCCCTGTACCATAACTCAGTTTGATCTCCTCCCCAGCATTCGCCAGACTGTCAGGCCCGTAAGATCCAGCCACCACCACCCCCGGATACCGAATCGCAAACGCTGCCGCATTCCGGACCACCACCGCCGTCCCGCCAGCCGCAAGGCTGTACCCAACCGGAAAATCAAAATCGATCCCCTTCGTGAAACGCACGTCCGTCAACTCAATCGCCGTGCTCGATATGTTCGTCAGCTCGATGAACTCGAAATCCTGCTGCGTCCATGCCGCGTTCCACCCGGGATTCGTCACTTCATCTGCCACCAGCGGTCCCGGATTGTAGTTGATCTCACTGATCCGCAGCGCCGCCGCAAACGGCGTCACATCCGCCGTCGCCGCCGCAAACTGCATCGGCTCCGACCAGTACGACCACCGCCCAGTGCTGTCCTTGTGCCGCACCCGCGCCCGGTACGTCCGCCCCACCCGCAGCACACTCGCAGGAATCCGCATCTCCGCCAGATTCGTCGGCCCCGCCGCCGGCAGTTCCGCAGAACGCCACACATCCTCAATCTCATAAACCCGCGGGCTCGCCGGATCATAAAGCGGAATCCCCGGCGCAGAAATCTCCCCAACCCGCCACTGCACCGCTGCAATCGCATCACCCTGCGGATCCCGGTAATCACCGCTCCGCACAATCACCGCGTTGACCGGAAAACCAGGAGCCCCCGTGTACGCAATCTGCGGCTTGTCAGGATAAAGCACATTGTTCGCAGTACTCAACTGCTGCAGCGAATCCCCGTTCACCGCATACCGGGTCGTCCCCGCCGCCGTCAGATCCCCGATCGCTGTCCCCGCATTCGAATTCGTCGTCCCATTCGCATACCCTCCGTAAAGCGTCTCCCACTCAAGGTACTTGTATCCATACCCCCTCTGGCGGTTCACATTCGCATCCGCACCTCCCCCGCCCGCACCCGTACCCGCACTCGTCGCCCGACGCGTCCACGCCGTCGCCGCAGGAA
The DNA here is from genome assembly GCA_947462995.1 of Verrucomicrobiales bacterium. Classification (GTDB taxonomy): domain Bacteria; phylum Verrucomicrobiota; class Verrucomicrobiia; order Verrucomicrobiales; family V1-33; genus V1-33. The sequence goes on from CANHUG010000004.1 coordinate 22,451, forward strand.
ACGTGTTCGTCGCGTAATCCCTCATCCACCCGACAACCCCCTCGTGATCCGAAAATCCATTCCCGTCAGGGTCCGGCAAATTCCGCACCCACGACGCCGTCTGCACCGTGCCGCCCAATCCGCCCCGCGTCCCATCCAGATACAACGCCCGGAAAAAATTCCCGCGGTGACTCGACTGCCCCGTGTTCGCCCCGCCCCCCGCAGAGCGCGGATGCAGGTTCCACATGTGCGCATCCACATCCGCCCACGTCAGCGCCTGACCAGCCGGATTGATCATCTGCGCATACTCATCAATAAGCTGCGCAATATGCCCCCCGGACGCTCCCGCATCCGTCGCCAGCAATCCCAGCAACTCCCGGCACCGGTTCCGGTACTCCAACGCCAACACCGGATGCCTCATGATCGCGATGATCGCATTCGGCGCACCAGCCACCACCACCCCGTTGATCGTCCCACCCCAGTGATGCCCCGCAATGAACTGCATGTCGTGATCATACCCCATGATCTTCCAGTGCCCTCCAGGATACGCAGGATTCAATACCTCCGGACTGTGATAGAACCGATAGTTGTCTCCCGGTCGCACATCGACATTCCCAATCAACCGGTTCAACCCAAGGTATGTGTACAGATCATCCAGATCTAGATTCCCGCGATACCACGCCTCGGTCTGCCCAGCCTGCACCAGCGCCGTCCGGAAATTGTTCCAGTCCGACGCATCCAACGGCTGCCCCGGAGCCTGGTACTTCTTGTCCCCGTTGTTCCCCTCAATCGCATAAATGTTGCCAGGCGGCAGCTCGCGCTCCCCGATGAAGTTCCCCTCCGTCGGCTCCAGCACCATATAAAGCCCCCAGAGATCCGACGAATACTGCCCGTCCACCGTCCCCCCAGCCGTCGCATCCGTCACATTCGTCCCCGCAGGCGGAGCCTCCGCCGCCTTCCGGATGATCCGGAGATGCGCATAGTGCGTCCGCAGCGAATTCATCCCCGCCAGCTCGAAAATCCGATAGGATGTCGCCACCTCAACCCCCGCCGACCCACGATGCACCGCCGCCCACGGCGACGCATTCGCATCCAACCCGAACGAATTCCACGTCTCGCTGTACTTGCGCCCCCAGTTGTCCCGCGCCTCGAAATCCCGCGCCCGGTTGAACTTGAACGCCAGCTTGTTCTTCCCACTCACCCGCGTCGACCCAATCCCACGCACGTTGAACGTGATGTGATCGTACACTTTGCCCTCATAAACAAACGTCCCCCGGTACGGCGTGCTGTCCGCCGGCCCAGTGTAAAGACATGCCGCCACATCCGTGTCCAGCGCAATCAGATGATAGGGCTCGATGCTGCTGATCAGTGACGCAGGGAAAGTCACCCGCGGCGTCGCCCCGTAACCGGAAAACGCCGCCGGCCGCATCGCCCCAGTCCACGCAGGAATCCCGTTATAACAGAAATACGCAAAATTCGGCTGCTCGTCGTCAGGATACGGCACCGTCACCGCCGCAGACCCCGCATCCGTCGCCGCTATCCGATACCTCACAAGCCGCCGGTGCACCTGCACCCCAGCCGGCAACGTCGCACTGTAAACCGCATCACCAGCCACCGCATCACCCCCGCTCCCATCGTCCGTCATCGTCACCGCCGTCCAGTTCGCCGCAAGATTGTAAGCCGCATCCGTCCGCCGGATATACGTCCCCGGATCCACCACCTGATAGCTCAGCGACACACTCGCCACTCCCTCAGCATCCGTCACCGTCGCCGTCACCACCACCGGTTCCCCAGCCACAGGCTGCTTCGGCGCATGATCCACATTGCGGATCGCCGGCGGCGCTCCCCCAGGAGTCGTCAGCAGCGCCCGGTTCGCTGCCCCAGGCGTCGCCGCCGCCGGCGGCGGCGTCTTCAAATCCGCATCAATGAACAGATCACTGCTCGCCGTCGTCGTGTTGATCAGCTGGATCGCCAGCACGTTCGTCCCCGACTTCAAAATCGCCGCCGCATTCTCAATCACCACCGGAGCTTCCCACAGCAGCGGCGGTTCCGTCACGTTCGCCGCCGTCCCATCCGGAGCATCAAATGGAGGAACCGCCCCCGCCTCCACCCGGATCCGCGCCACCTCCACACCGTTGATGAACGCTATGCACCCGTCATCACAACGCAGATTCAACACCAGCTTCGACGGCAGTGGACCACTCACAAAAAACTGCCTCCGCAAAAACACCGTCTTCTGATTCGCAGCAATCGTCGTCGTCACATCATTCCCAACCGCATTCCCATCAATGTCCCCATACCCCAGCGGCAGCGTCGCCCCAAACCACGTCGTCTCCGTAAATGTCTCGGAACGCCAAGCATCCACAGGATTCGACGCATCCGCCGCTCCCGGCAGATACCGCCACCCCGACGTACTCGTCGGAATATACGTCGTCTGAGTCCCCGCTGACACCCCAGTCCTCCAACTCCCTCCCAGATCGTTGTTCAGCAGCGGATGCAGCAACTCCATCGACGCCCCCGTCCCCGCAGACCCCGTCGGCCACGGAAACCCTGCCCCGTAATCAACCTCATCCACCGTCGCCCCTGCCGCATCCCTCAGCCGAATCAGCTCGCCCCCATTGCTCAGGCCTCCCGTCCACGGCCCCATCGGCACCCCCGCCAGCGGATACGCAAACGCAAACGCCAACGGATCCTCCGCCACAATAAGAAATCCTCCCGCCGGAATCACCGTCCCTCCCGGAAACACGAAGTCCACCCCGGAATCCAGCTCCCACCCGCTCATGTCGATCGCCGCATTCGTCGGATTGTGAAACTCAATGAACTCCAACGCCTTCGTCGCATCCACCGCGTCGTAGTTGATCTCGTTGATGATCACACTCGTCGGCACCAGCGTCACCGTCCCAAATGTCCGACTCGCCGCCGCCCACACACTCCCCGCTCCATTCACCGCACGCGCCGTAAAGAAATACGTCGTCTGCGGCGCAAGCCCCTGAACCAGACTCGAAAAATCCCCACTGTCCGGCCCCAGCACCCGCGAATTCGCCCACGCCGCAGGATTCGTCCCGCCATCCGCAAGCCCCCAGAACAAGGTCACCACCGGCGGCTCATTCCCCGTCGATGTCACCCGCCCGCGCAAAACCGCTGAACTCCCCGTAATGTTGTCCGCCGCAGCCACCGTCACCGCCGGCGGCGTCACCGTCAGCGTCGCAAACGTCCCACTGCTGTCAGCCCAGTCACTGCCCCCCGCATTCTCCGCATACGCCCGGAAAAAATACGCCTTCCCCGACTGCAAACCCGTCACCGTCCGCTGCGCCGTCCCATTCAGCGCTGGAATCACCACACTCGACGCCCACGATGCCGCATTCGTCCCGCCATCCGTCAGTCCATAGAAAATCGTCACCGCCGGATCCACTCCCCCAGTCGATGTCACCGTCGCCGCCAACTTCGCCGACGTCGCGTTGACCTCACTCACCCCTCCATTCTCCACCACCGGAGCCGACGCCACCGTCGTGAAACTCAAACACGGTGACGCCCACACCCCACCACTCGCATTCGTCGCACGCGCCCGGAAAAAATACGTCGTCGCCGGCTGCAACCCCGCAATCTCCGCACCAAACGCCCCAGTCTGCGTTCCCGCCAACACCTGACTCGACGGCCACGCCGCAGGATCCCCGCCGCGATCCGACGTCGCCCAGTAAAACACCACCGCCGGAGCCGATGCCCCCGGATCCGTCACCGTCCCGTTCAGCGTCGCCCCAGTCGCCGTCACCCCAGTCGCCGCACTCAACACCGCCACCGGCCGCCCATTCGCCACCGACGGCGATGCATCCAGTCGGACGTTGTCAAAATGCGACCGCCCCGCTCCCCGCGCCTGCAGCAGGATCTGCAATCCCTTCCCTACAATACAAGGATCCGCAAAGGTATCGAACGCCACCGCCGGAGCATCCGCAAACGTCCCCACCGGCACCCCACTCGCATCCCTCACCCCCGAAACCGCAAACGCACCACTCGCATCCGCTAACCCATACGTCGATTGATTCCCCGCCGCCGTCACCCCGGACCGATTCCCCACCGCCACCGTCAGCGTGTACACCGTGTTCGGCTGAAACGTCACCCCAGCCACATTCTGAAAAATATCATACCCAAGCTCCATCCCAAGATGCTGGTCATTCTGAATCACCCCTCCCCCGATATCCTGCCCGGCATTCGCCCGGAACCCGGCAATGTACTCAACAAACCCATTCGTGTTGTTGTTGCCCCCGGACCCAATCCACGACGTCAGATTATATGACCACGTCGTCCCAGTCGTCGGATTGTTCGGCAACTCAAAACTGAAATTCGGTACGCTGACCGGCGCCGCCTCAAGGCAGCTCAACAGGGCAGCACTCACAGCAATGGCAGCAGCAATGCGTTTCATGGGATCATGGAAATAGGGGCGCTCAGCAAAACTACGGGGGAACCTGCCGACAGGATAAAGGAATCCCCGGCAGCATTCAGGAATGATTAACGCACCCCGCATCCTCCGGTCAACAATTATGACCCCGCCTTCGCGAATTCTCCGCTCACACTTCCGGTTGCCCCAGCCGCCGCAGCCGTCCATGTCGTCTCCCCAACCGGTCCGCCCAATCACGTCGGACCCCAGATTCTTCAAGATCCATGACTCAGCTCGAAGCCCTCAAGCAATTCACCACCGTAGTCGCAGACACCGGTGACTTCGAATCCATGCGCGCCTTCCTCCCCCAGGACGCCACCACCAACCCATCCCTCATCCTCCAGGCCGCGGAAAAACCCCAGTACCGCCCCCTCATCGATCAGGCCGTCGCAGAACTCAAAGGCTCCTCCCTCTCCGGCGACGCCCTCGTCGAAAGCGTCATCGACCGCATCCTCATCCTCTTCGGTAAGGAAATCCTCAAAATCGTCCCAGGCCGCGTCTCCACTGAAGTCGACGCCCGCCTCTCCTTCGATACCGCAGGCACCGTCGCCAAGGCCCGCCAGCTCATCGCCATGTACGAAAAAGATGGCATCTCCCGGGAGCGCATCCTCATCAAAATCGCCTCCACATGGGAAGGCATCCAAGCCGCAGCCACCCTCCAAAAAGAAGGCATCAACTGCAACCTCACCCTCCTCTTCTCCCTCGCCCAGGCCATCGCCTGCGCCGACGCCGGCGTCAAACTCATCTCCCCATTCGTCGGCCGCATCCTCGACTGGTACAAGGCCTCCACCAAAAAAGACTACGCCCCCAACGAAGACCCAGGCGTCGTCTCCGTCACCGCCATCTACCACTACTACAAAAAATTCGGCCACTCCACCGAAGTCATGGGCGCAAGCTTCCGCAACGTCGGCGAAATCACCGAACTCGCTGGCTGCGACCTCCTCACCATCTCCCCGGCCCTCCTCGCTGAACTCCAGGCCAGCTCCGAACCGCTCGCCCGGAAACTCGACCCAGCCACCTCCGCCTCCATGGACATCGCCAAACGGTCCTACGACGAAAAATCCTTCCGCTTCGACCTCAACGAAGACGCCATGGCCACAGAAAAAACCGCAGAAGGCATCCGCAAGTTCGCCGCAGATATCGTCAAACTCGAAAAACTCGTCGCCGCAGCCATCGCCGCGCACGCCTGATCACTCCCTCCCAACCAAGGGAAAATTTCCGTTGCGGCCCCCAGCAACCACGCTTAGCTCCACCCTCCCTCCCGGGCCCGTTGGAACGCTGGCGTGCATTGCTTCCAAGTCCCGCGCGGAATCCAATCCCTTTCTCCTAACGACCTTTTTATGAACAAGCTTGAACAGATTCAACGCGAACAGATGAAGACCGACGTCGCCGACTTCAGCGTCGGTGACACCGTCAAGGTCCACACCCGAGTCCTCGAAGGCGGCAAAGAACGCATCCAGCTCTTCGCAGGCATCGTCATCGCCCGTAAAGGCCAAGGCGTCGGCCAATCCTTCACCGTCCGCAAAATCAGCTACGGCGAAGGCGTCGAACGCGTCTTCCCCGTCCACACGCCAAAGATCTCCAAGGTCGAAGTCGTGAAACGCGGCCGCGTCCGTCGTGCCCGCCTCCATTACCTCCGCGACCGCGTCGGTAAGGAAGCCGTTCAAGTCAAGGAAGCCATCAGCAACCGCTGATCATCCTCTTCAACGCCCTTCTCCCCTTTGGCGCGCCGGTCCTCCGGCGCGCCTTTTTCTTTTCCAACTCTCACCCAACAGCGCTCACCACGCGCCCGCCCAAAAGCCACCTCCGCCTCAATCCCCGAGATCCCCGCCTTCCTCCGCCAGCTTCCCCGTCCGCACCGAATCCAGAAAGCTCTCCAGCGCCCGTCGATCCCGCTTCGACGGCTTCGCCGCAGGACTGATCGAAGAATTCAACCTCCGTTCCTCCCGCCGACGCCTCGCCGCCTCCAATTCCTCGGGCGGCGTCAGATCCTCCAGATACCGCCCCACAAGCGGCGCTCCCACCCGCTGCTCCAGCACTTCCTTCACCCGCACCGTCCGCGTCACGTCCTCCTGCCGCACTTCAATCACATCACCGGCACGCACCAGCCGCGACGCCTTCGCCTCGCTTCCGCCCATCCGCACACGCTGCAGCCGACACGCATCCGTCGCCAGCACCCGCGTCTTGTACAGCCGCACCGACCACAGCCACTTGTCCAGCCGCACCGTACCCTCCGCGTCAGTTGTCGCCCTGAATTCCATCGGAATCCCCTGCACCAAACCAATCACGAAAACCAGCGCCGATTCTTCAACCTTCAGCCGCCACCTTCTCACCCGCCAGCTTCTCCGCCCGAGCCGCCAGCTCCACGTGAAACTGCTCCGGATCAGGCGCCGGACCCACCGGCCGCGTCCGCCCGAACCACCCACTGAAGGTCTCACCTGCCGTCCGCTCACTCTTGTACGCCTCAAGGAATCCCCGGATCGCCCCAGGAATGTCACCCAGCAGCACGGTCTTCTGCTCCAACCCAGCCAGTCGGTCTCCCGCAATACTGCCGCCCACAAACATCGCATACTTGTTCGGAGCCCGACCCACAAAACCGAAGTCCGCATTGTACGGACGCCCGCATCCATTCGGGCATCCCGTCATCCGGATCAGCACCGGATCATCTTCCAACCCAAGCTCCCGCAGCACTCCGTCCACTTCGTCCAGCACGCCCGGCAACGCCCGCTCCGATTCGGATAGGCTCAACCCGCACGTCGGCAACGCCACACAAGCATGCGCCACCCGACGCGTCCGCGTCATCCCGTCCGCATGCGGCACCGCATGCTTCGCAAGAATCGCATCCACCGCCGCACGCTGCTCCGGCAACACCTCCGCCACCACCACATTCGTGTTCGGCGTGATCACAAACGGCAACCCTAGCTCCGCCGCAATCTCATTGAACGCACTCAGATACTGCGGCCCTCCCTCCCGGTCCGTCACCCGACCCATGCTTACATACACCGCACAATACCACCGCCCATCCCCCTGCTCATACCAACCCAGCGAATCCTCGACACTATCAAATGCCACCGGCTTCGGATCCTCCAACTTTACCGTCGGCAACCGATTCTGCACCGCCGCTCGAAACGCCTCCAGCCCCATCGTCTGCACCGTGTACTTCATCCGCGCATTCTTCCGCTCCGTACGGTTCCCATGGTCCCGCTGCACCGTCACAATCGCCTCCGTCGCATCCACCACATGCGCCCGCGGCACATAAGCCAGCGGCTGCGCCAGAAACGGCCGCGTCGAAAGCTGCCCGTGACTCATCCCAAACCCGCCACCCACCAAAATCGTATAGCCAGCCACCACCCCATCCACCACGTGCGGCACAAAACCCACGTCCTGACTGTACACATCCGTGTCGTTCACAGGCTCAATCGCCACCGCCATCTTGAACTTCCGCGGCAAATATGCCTTCCCGTAAATCGGATCTTCCTCCCCGGACGCCGTCTTCTCACGCACCGCAGGATCCACCTCCGGCGCTGCCAGCCACTCAGGACTCAGCTTCTCACCATCCAGCCAGATGTCCGCATACGCCTGACTCCGCCACAAAAACCGCTGGCTGATCTCCTCCGTCAACGCCTGCGCATCCTCATGCACCACGCTCTTCACCGGAGCCGCAGGCCCCATTGTGTTCCGCACCACATCCCCGCACGCACCCATCGTCGTCAACCCGCTCCGGCAAATCCCCGCAATCACTTCCTTCAAATTCCCCTTCAACACCCCATGCAGCTGAATCCCCTGACGGTTCGTCAATCGCAACGACCCCTCCGACAACCGGCACAGTTGATCATGAATCAACCACTGCTCCGCACTGATCCGACCGCCAGGCATCTTGCTACGCACCATGAAACTCCACGCCTTCTCCTTCTTCTCCTTCGTCAATGCCGCACGCTTGTCCCGGTCATCCTGCTGATAAGTCCCGTGAAACTTCATCAGAATCGCCTGGTCTTCCTCCACATGCGTCAATCCAGCATCCCCAACCACTTCACCAATCACCCCACGCAACCCGCCAGACTGCAGCTTGATCTCTTCAACACTCGCTTTGCTCATATTTGATCGTTCGTTGTTACTCCCCCACTAATTCCACCCCTCCACTCCCGCAACGGAAAAAATACCCTATTCCATATCGGAATAGTCGGGTTTAGCACGCGCCGCTCCCGCAAACCCCCAAATCATCCCTCCATCCTTCACCCCCGGCCGCACCTCCACCCCACTCGCCGTGTCAACCCCCGCCGGCCTCACCGCCCGCACCGCCTCCCCAGCATTCTCCGGCGTCAACCCACCCGCAAGAATCAACACCTTCTCCGGAAACTCCCGCACCGCACGCGCCGCCAGCGGCCAATCACATCGATGCCCAGTCCCCCCGTACACCCCCGGCGCAAACGCATCCAATATAAACGCCTCCGCAGGATCCACCGCAATCCGCTCCAGATCACGCTCCTCCCGCAACGCCACCGCCCGCAACACCGGCAACCCGATCTGCTGCACCGCCTCCGTAAACACCACAGGCTCATCCCCATGCAACTGGATCCCCTCTAGCAACCCGCTCCCCGCCACCCTCTCAATCTCCCCAATCGACGCATTCACAAATAACCCGATCCGCAACAACCCCGCAGGCACCTCAGGCAACCACTCCCGCGCCTCCTCAATCCCATGATACCGCTTCGACCCGGGAAAAAAATTGATCCCGATCGCATCCACCCCAGCCTCCCCGCACACCACCGCATCCTCCAGCCGCGTCAACCCGCAGACCTTCACAAACAATCTCCCTGGCGTCAGCAGTTTCACTCGATTGATCTCATTGGTTCCTTCCCCTGCCCGTCCACCCCCATCCTCAACCCGCACTCGCCAGCGCCTCAGGCTTCAGCAACCGCCGCCGGTACTCCGTCGGACTCTCCCCGGTCACCGTCCGGAAACACCGGTTGAACTGCGACAACGACTGATACCCAACCTCAAACGCCACCTCCGAAACCCGCGCATCAGGCTTCAGCAGCATCTGCCTCGCCAGCTCCACCCGCGACCGGTTGATGTAATCCACCAGATTGATCCCCACCGCCTTCCGGAACACTTTGCAGAAATGATGCGGACTCAACCCCGCACTCCGCGACACCTGCTCCAGCGTCAGCCGATCCCGCAGATTCTCCCGGATATACCGCCGCGCCTTCGTCACCGCCTCCGGCTCCCGCGGCGTGCTCTCCACAATCAACCGGTTCGCCAGATCCCCCAGCTGCCGCCCAAACGCATCCAGCAGCACCGCCACACTCCGGTACTTCTCGTCCGTCACCTCAGGCGTCGCCTCCCACAGCTTCTTCAACCGCTGCACCTCCGCAGCAGGAATCCCCCGCGCCAGCAGCACCTTCCCCACCTCCGTGAAACTCCGACGCTTCTCCCCAGTCACAAACACCTGACCAGTCCACAACCACCCCACCGTCCGCCCCCCGCACTGCACCGGCACCGCAGTCTCCATCATCTCCGCAAAACAACGGTCCGTCGCCCCTCCCCCCTGATTCATCACCCGCAAATGCCCATGCGCCTTCTGGCAATCCTCACAATTCTGATGCTCGTTCAACGCCCCGCAGAACGCATTCTGCTCCGATCGCTCCCGCACCCGCGGAATCTGATCCGTCGACGCCAGCCGCAGAAACAACCCCAGCCCCGTCGCCAGCCGAAACGCCTCCTGGTAACTGCCGTAAAGCGCAGATCCCTGTATCGCCTCCACAAGCTTCCGGTCCTGACTGGTGATGATCGCCTTCATCATCTCCCCCCCTAAACGGATCTTCACCCCACCGCCAGGGAACATTGCATGCACAGATGCTGAATTCCTACCCCCAACCACCCCACCACCCCTCCACACCCATCCCCAATTTCTGCACAGCACTTCACAACGGACGCGGAGCACGCCGGCCCTTCCCAAGCCACCATCCTCAAAACGCCCGCTCCCATGCTTCCCTCCCACTGCGTCCCTCAACTCGACCGCTGGCTCGCCGCCGCCTCACGCCGCGCCCAAGCCCTCGACCAGCCAGCCAACCGCCCCTCCCTCTCCATCAACGGCATGCCCGGTGCCGTCGACCCAGCCTTCGCCACCCAGCTCGCCGCCTACCTCAGCAGCGTCGATGACCTCGCCACCGACGGCTGGCGCGCCTTCGATACCCCAACCATCGAAGAACTCGCCGTCTCCCCACTCCAGATCCTCTCCGGCAAAGCCCTCGCCCAGCGCGACGCCTGCTCCGGCTGCGCCTGCCCAGGCGACGGCTGCGGCACCCGCAAAAAACGCGCCGCCGCCGCCGCACTCCTCCCCCACATCGTCCGCTCCGGCGACGCCATCCTCCAAATCCCCGGCGGCTGCCAGCTCACCGGCGCATCCCCCTCAGTCTTCCACGTCTGGTTCAGCGCCGGCGACGACCTCCGCCTCCAGCGTCTCAAATCCCAAGGCCTCCTCCCCCAAGACGCCGGCCCCGCTGCCCTAGCCGAAACCGACGCCGCTCACCTCGCATGGATCCGCGACGCCCTCACAGGCTCCCCGGTCCAATACCACGACGGCAATCTCTGCGCCAACTGCCACCTCTCCATCAGCATGCCCCAGATGGCCGATGCCCCCCTCGTCCAGATCATCGGCGACGCCATGCTCGAATGGGCCGCCGCCGTCGCCCGCTCCAACCCGCAGAATCTGCGCGGCGTTTCGCAACCACTGCGCAGCACCCCCCGCAGCACCGTGCTTCCTTTCCCCACTCCCGCACGCATCCCCACTTCGTGAACGCTCTCCTCGTCACCCTCCTCGTCAGTCTCTGCCTCTCCGGCGTCTTCGTCCTCTGCTTCCTCTGCGAACACCTCCGCCGCCGCGAATCCGGCCCCGAACACGACTCCCTCCTCCCTCTCGACGACCCTCCCACACCAGCCCCGGACCCTCTCCACCCTTCCCTCTGAATCCTCCTTCCAAACCCTCATCCCACCAGATCTCCCTATCCACTCCATGAACGCTAACGCAGTCAAAACGACCATCGTCTTCGACGACCGAACGGTCCGACACTTCACCATAGCCTCCATGATCTGGGGCTTCGTCGGCATCCTCGTCGGTCTCATCGCCGCCACCCAGCTCAGCTTCTGGCAGATGAACGGACGCTTCCTCCAGACCATCACCGGCGGCCTCATCCAGTCCGAGGGCCTCGACTTCCTCACCTTCGGCCGCCTCCGCCCGCTCCACACCAACGCCGCCATCTTCGCCTTCGTCGGCAACATGATGTTCGCCGGCGTCTACTACTCCACCCAGCGTCTCTGCAAAGCCAGACTCGCCTCCGACCTCCTCTCCGCCATCCACTTCTGGGGCTGGCAGCTCATCATCGTCGCCGCCGCAGTCACCCTCCCCGCAGGCCTCACCCGCGGCAAGGAATACGCCGAACTCATCTGGCCCATCAATATCGCCGTCGCCCTCATCTGGGTCGTCTTCGCTATCAATTTCTTCTGGACCCTCAAAAAACGCAACGAGCCCAGTCTCTACGTCGCCCTCTGGTTCTACATCGCCACCATCGTCACCGTGGCCATGCTCTACATCGTCAACCACCTCTCCCTCCCCACCAGCCTCACCCACAGCTACCCTCTCTTCGGCGGTGTCCAGGACGCGCTCGTCCAGTGGTGGTACGGCCATAACGCCGTCGCCTTCTTCCTGACAACTCCCATCCTCGGCATCATGTACTACTTCATGCCGAAGGCCGCCGGCCGCCCCGTCTACAGCTACCGGCTCTCCATCATCCACTTCTGGTCCCTCGTCTTCATCTACATCTGGGCCGGCCCGCACCACCTCCTCAATACTTCCCTCCCACGCTGGCTCCAGATGCTCGGCATGCTCTTCAGCCTCATGCTCTGGGCCCCCAGCTGGGGCGGCATGCTCAACGGTCTCCTCACCCTCCGCGGCGCATGGGATAAACTCCGCACCGACCCAGTCATCAAATTCTTCGTCGCCGCCATCACCTTCTACGGGATGTCCACCTTCGAAGGCCCCCTCCTCTCCATCCGCGCCGTCAACGCCCTCTCCCACTACACCGACTGGACCATCGGCCACGTCCACGCAGGTACTCTAGGCTGGAACGGCTTCATGGCCGCCGGCATGTTCTACTGGCTCGTCCCTGTCCTCTGGGGCACCAAACTCCGCTCCATCCCCGCTGCCAACATGCACTTCTGGATCGGCACCGTCGGCATCCTCCTCTACGTCGCCTCCATGTGGGCCAGCGGCATCACCCAGGGCCTCATGCTCAATCAACTCAACGCCGACGGCACTCTGCCAAAATACGAATTCGTCGAAACCCTCGAGCGCATCAAACCGCTCATGATCACCCGCACCGTCGGCGGCGGCCTCTACCTCATCGGCTACGTCGTCATGCTCTGGAACCTCTTCGCCACCATCCGCTCAGGCAAACCAGTCACCGACTCCCGCGAGGTCTACGTCGAACCAAAGAAACACGACTCCATGCCATGGAAAGAAGTCTTCCTCAATGACCCTATCCTCTACACGGTCCTCGGCATCTTCTTCTGCTGTCTCTGGTTCTTCCTCCCCAGCTACGCCAACGTCGGCGCCCTCGCCGGCGGCATCGCCCTCACCATCAAAGGCATCGCACGCTTCAAAGCCACTCACCAGTCGTGGTCGTTCTGGTACGAGAAACTCCTCGAGAACTTCCTCCCCTTCACCGTCCTCACCTTCATCGCCGTCGCCATCGGCGGTCTCCTCCAGATCATCCCCACCGTCATCGTCAACCGCGGCGACCGCATCGAGGGCCGCATCCAGAAGCTCTACACCCCGCTCGAACTCTGCGGCCGCGACATCTACGTCTCCGAAGGCTGCTACAACTGCCACTCCCAGATGATCCGTCAGATGGTCCCCGACGTCCTCCGCTACGGCACCGGCCGCAAAGACGACTACAGCCACCTCGGCGAATCCATCTACGACCACCCGTTCCAATGGGGCAGCAAACGCACCGGCCCGGACCTCGCACGCGAAGGCTCCAAACGCGACTACACATGGCAGGTCATCCACCTCCGCAACCCGCGCGACATGGACCGCAACTCCACCATGCCTAACTACCCATGGCTCTTCGACAAGAAAGCCGACATCGACGCCCTCCCAGGCAAAATCGCCGCCCAGCGCACGCTCGGCGTCCCCTACGAACCCATGACCGCCGACGTCATCAAGGACAAGGCCCGCGCTCAGGCCATCGAAATCAGCGCCGTCCTCAAAGGCCAGGGCCAGCTCGTCGAACCAGACCGCCAGATCATCGCCCTCGTCGCCTACCTCAAGGCCCTCGGCTCATGGGAAGAAAAACTCCCCGCCACAGACAAGTCCGGCGATCGCCCAAGCCTCACCCCCGGCAACCCGGACAATCACCGCCCGGTCGCTGCCATCCCCGCACCCGCGAACTAACCATCACCCACCCACCATATGTTCCGCCGCCTCAATCCTGAAATGTGGGAATGGCAAAGCATCGCCAGCATGGGTGCCTTCGCCCTCACCCTCGCTGTCTTCCTCTTCTTCATCGTGCGCGCCATGCGCCTGAAGAAGGACGTCGCCAGCCACATGGGCAACCTCCCGCTCGACGACGAACCCTCAGCCGCCCGCGACCATGAATAACGAACCCTCCGCTCACCACAGCACCCAACCCGTCGACCCCAACGCCCCGGTCCTCCGCCCCCACGTCTACGACGGCATCCAGGAATACGACCAGAAGCTCCCCAACTGGTGGCTCTTCACGTTCTACTTCGCCATCGCATGGTTCGTTCTCTACTGGTTCCTCTACTACAACCTCGGTAAATTCCAGACGGACCACGACCGCGTCACCTCCCAGATCGACGCCATCAATCAGGTCAAAGCCAAGGAACTCGAAGCCATGCTCGCCAAACTCGACGACAAGGTCCTCTGGGAATGGAGCCGCAACCCCCAGATCGCCGATCAGGGCGCCGCCACCTATCAGAAACTCTGCGTCACCTGCCACGCCCCGGACCTCAGCGCCACGCTCGCCGGCGCCAAACTCCCCGGCCTCCCCCTCAACGACGCCGAGTGGAAATACGGCGCCAAACCCATGGATCTCTTCAAGATGGTCCAGAAGGGCTCGCCTGACAAAACCCAGGCCGTCCAGATGCCCCCATGGGAACAGGTCCTCTCCGCCTCCGACATCGCCAAGGTCGTCGCCTTCGTCCTCAGTCACCACACGGAACCAACCACCTCCGAACCACC